>NZ_JBNNVG010000024.1:0-85194 GCF_050280425.1 Lysinibacillus sp. NPDC093190
TTCGATCGACATGCGAACCTAAAATACAAATATGGAAACAGGAAGTTTTGGTGTCGCGGATATTATGTAGATACAGTAGGAAGAAACAGAAAAATCATTCAGGAATATATAAAAAATCAATTACAAGAGGATATTCTTGAGGATCAAATGAGCATGAAAGAATTCATTGATCCATTTACAGGAGAAGAAATCAAAGCAAAAAAGCGAAAATGATAAAACCACTTTAGTGGTAGCGTGAAAACGGAGTGCGGTTGGCGGACCTTTCAGTGTGTCTTTAGACATGGGCCAGTACCCCAGCGTTTCACGCGTAGAGCAAACCACCAGTTAGACTGGTGGTTCTGATTATATTAATTTTATATGCAACAAAAGATATGTGTTGTTTTAGGTAAAAATATATAGAAATTAGATGAGAGCACTATCAGGTGCACAACAACTCCAATAGTATGAAATTAATATAAAACACACGGATTCTCACTTTTTAAAGTGTTTTTCTGTGTGTTTTTTTAGCTTTCATTCAAAGTACAAGAGTTTTTTTCGAAATGTATGTGTATTGGGCGCTACTTATACTAAAATAGAGATATTGTAGTAAGAGGGAGTGTTTCTTTTGTTTAAAACGATGAAAGAATGTACAGATTTTATTTTTACGTTAAAGGCAGTTGATCATAAACGTGCACCGCTCGTATTGATGCGAGAGGTATTAGCACTTCTTAATAACCCACAGGATAGGTTACGAGCTATCCATTTAGCAGGCTCAAATGGAAAGGGATCAACAGTGAATGCGCTTAGAGAAATGTTACAACATGCTGGCTATAAAGTTGGCGCCTTTACTTCACCCCATTTAGAGCGTGTTAATGAACGTATGACTATTAATGGAATTCAAATTTCTGATGAACAATTTTTACACTATATGAACAAAATTGCTGAGATAATTGAGACACATTATGAAGGTGACTTTCCGAGCTTTTTTGAAGTTGTAACACTTATTATGTTCCAACATTTTGCGGATCAAGAAGTGGATATTGCGCTGATTGAAACAGGACTGGGTGGACGTTTAGACGCTACGAATGTCATTACGCCCCTAATTTCAATTATTACAACGATTTCACTAGAACATACTGCGTTTTTAGGGGATACATTAGCAAAGGTAGCGTTTGAGAAGGCGGGCATTATTAAAGAAAATATACCTGTTGTAGTAGGTGTTAAAAGTGAGGATGTACTTACTGTTATCGAGGAGATAGCAAATGAGCGTCATGCCTCATGTCTTGTTTTAGGGAAGGACTTTACGGTTGAAATCATTGAACAAGGTACTAATATACAGCACTTTAATTACCGAAAAGCAAATGTGGAGATGGTAGCTGTCCCATTAAAAATGGCTGGGCCGCATCAAATTAATAATGCAAGCCTTGCGATTACGGCGATCTTAAAGTTACGAGACAATGGAGCCGTTGACATTTCAGATGAATCAATCCGTCAAGCTTTGGCAAAAGCTCAGTGGGCAGGCCGTTTTGATCAATTACCGGGCAACATTATATTAGACGGAGCACATAATTCTGAAGGAACTGCAGCACTTATTCAAACTCTTAAAACGGTTTATCCAAACCGAAACTATCGATTTATATATGCAGTATTATCGGATAAAGATCATGCGAAAAGTATTGCTTTAATGGATAGTATTGCTACATCAATTGCGTTTACACAAATTGAGCTACCGAATGCTATGCCTGCTGATCAATTAGCTGCATTATCTACAAATACGAACAAAATGTATAATGCGAATTGGCGTGAAATGGTTCAAACGATGCTACATCAAAGAAATCATGAGGATGTTATAGTCATTACAGGCTCATTGTATTTTATAGCTGAAATACGACAATGGCTACAGGGGGAACAACGATGATCCCAAAATTGAATAGCTACAAGGAAAAGTGGAATGTTCAAAGTGATGATGTTATTAAACCTGGTCTAACTGCCATTGAAGAGGCATTGGCACGAGTGGGTAATCCAGAAAACAAATTGCAAGTCGTGCATTTAGCAGGGACTAACGGTAAAGGCTCGACACTTACATTTCTAGAATCAATCGCCGAAGAACATGGCTTACGTATTGGTAAATTTATGTCTCCTTGTATTGTGGACGTGCATGACCAAATTCAAGTAGAGGGTCAAGCTATTACAGAAGAGGAAATGAATGATGTATTCAAAAAAATGCAGGCAGCCGGACTAAGTGGGAAACTAACAGATTTTGAACTGTTAACTGTTGCAACATTTTTACATTTTATTGCCAGTAATGTAGATATTGCCCTTATTGAAGCAGGTATGGGGGGCTTACTTGATAGTACGAATGTGGTTACACCAATTGTGTCAATTATACCGAGTATCGCATTAGAGCATACGAATTTTTTAGGAAATACGATTGAAAGTATTGCCCATCATAAAGCAGGAATTATTAAGCCATATCGTCCAGTTATTATCGGGGACCTGCCGTTAGAAGCGAAGAATATAGTCTATCAGGAAGCTCAAAAAAAACATTCATCTGTTCTTGGGCTAAATCATCAATTTTTTGTGAAACAAGAGAATGATGGAGAGAGCTATAAGTATAATGACAATGGCTTTTGTATAACAAAGCTTACACGCACAATGAAAGGAGCACATCAGGCGAATAATATGGCACTAGCTATTACAGCCTTTTTTGAAGTGGCAACCGCATTAGAATTAAAAGTTAGTAAAGAAGCTATTCAAAAAGCTGTGAAAAACGCAACTATTTTAGGACGTTTTGAAGAAATTATGCCTAATATTTTTTTAGACGGTGCACATAACCCAGCGAGTGCTGAGAAATTAGTAGAAACGATTAAGCAGGAATTCCCAGATGAGCAGATTACGTTTGTAATTGGTATTCTTGCTGATAAGGCTGTAAAAGAGATTTTGCAACTATTTGAGCAGGTAAGTGATTATTTTTACTTTGTTGATTTCAATAATCCCCGTGCGATGGCTGCTCACAGCATGCTTGAGTTGTCGAACGCCTCTCATAAAGCAGTTTTAGAAGATTATGTACAATTTTTAAAAATACAGTCAGAAAGCAAATCGAGAACTATTGTATCGGGTTCGTTGTATTTATTAACCGAAGTACGTAGCGGATTAAAAAATATTTAACATATAGTTGGACGGACAATATATTTACAGTAAAGAATCAGGTACTCATTAAAAAATGAGTCCTGATTTTTTTATACTCCCAATCAGTTTAGGTAAATATAATTAATTTTTGGGTATTCTCTCTTTGATTTCCTCAAGGACTTTTTCAAATATATTTTCATTCCTTCTTAAAATCAAACAGTTTTTGTTTGTCCAACATATCACCTCAATAACGATTATTTGTCAGTAAATAATATTATTTCTATTTCCTTTCTATTAACTCCTTCAGCAAAATTGTTCTTTGATAGAGATACAAAGAGTAAAGTAAAGAATCCACCTCTTTTTTTATTTATAGTAAATCTTTCGATACAAAAATATTTAATTTTGCAGTAAAACTTCGAAAATAACTATTAAATCAAAATGTAGTAAATTCGCATTTACACATCCTTTTATACATATACTTATATATCAAATTGAAACAATATCGTCTTTTCTAAATTTATTTTGATACGTTGGAGAAAGAGGTGATGATCGAATGAAAATTGTCAGTCATGTGATGAAAAAACAAGTATTTCGAGCGATGGTTATTGGAGGTATAGTCGGACTTTTTGGTGTAGCCCTTTTTTTAGGTATTCTTCAAGCAAGTACTAAATTTTCGTTAAAAAATGATAGCCCTGAGGTAGCCAATAAAAGCAATAATGGTAATTCAGCCGGAGAAACAATTCCAACAGCGGGAGGAGCAACGAACGGACCCATGTTTTTTGCAAGTCAAGCAGGGGTCTATTCAAATTATGAAAGTGCGAGCTCGTTTGTATCTGAACATCCTACATTAAAAGAAAGTGCCGTTGTCGAGGTTGATGGAAAATTTTATGTTTGGACAAGTGTGGTAACAGATGAAAGTCAGCTTGTCTTTTTAAAAGATCCTGCAACCTTTAAAAAAGCATTTACTTTGAGCGGTGACAGTTGTAAGGAGGCAACGATTGCAGAACTTCCATCTGTACTAGCTGACAAAAATGCAACAAAATTAAATTTTAAGGATAAATCGAAGGATTCTACGCTGCCTGCTGATTGGCAATCTATTGGAGCGGCAGCCTCGTCTATTTCAAGCGATATCAGCATCGTTCGCTTACAAGTTTTTGCCCATTACAAATCGAAAAATGCTTGTCTTCAAGTGAAATTTTAAGCACAAAAGATTGTGAAATAAGCATTATCTTGATTTTTAGAAAATTTTCAAATCCTCAATTCTCCGTTATGATAACTAATAAGGAGGAATGGTCAGATAATGTTTAAAACAAATCACAAGCTAGTGCTTGCTTCAGCTTCACCACGACGAAAAGAATTACTTGCTATGCTATCACTTCCATTCGACATAATAACTAGTGAAGTAGAAGAGACAAGCGTTCAGGCAACTACAATGCAAGATTATGTAAAAGGTGTAGCTCTTTTAAAAACACGTGATGTGGCAAAAAAAGCTCCAAATGCAACAATTATTGGAGCAGATACTATTGTTGTTTATGCTGATGAGCTACTCCACAAACCAAAAAATCGTGAGGAGGCAATTTCTCACTTATTGCGTTTATCAGGTAAGTGTCATGCGGTCATGACAGCTGTTGCCATTATTGAACCTAACGGTAATGAAACTATATTTGTTGAAGAGACAAATGTTGTCTTTCATCATTTATCGCAGGAGCTCGTCGAAGCATATGTAGATTCGGGAGATCCATTTGATAAAGCAGGTGGTTATGGCATTCAAACTGCTGGAACCCTTCTAGTAAAACGAATTGAAGGAGATTATAACAATGTTGTCGGCTTACCACTTGCAGCGTTGTTTACGCAAATGGTAGCACTCAATATTATCCAATTTGTGAAGGAGTGAGGCTTTTTTGCCAAATGATGTTTTACCAAGGACGATGATACGAGACGTTAATATAGAGGATCGACCTCGTGAAAGACTACGGAGACAAGGAGCTATGAGTTTATCGAATCAGGAGCTACTGGCTATTTTACTAAGGACAGGCACTAAAGATGAGTCTGTTCTTGTACTTGCCAATCGCGTACTAAGTGTTTTTGAGCGTTTACATCATTTGAAACATGCAACAATAGAAGAAATGGTTGCTATTAGAGGAATTGGTGAGGTTAAAGCCATTCAATTATTAGCGGCAATTGAACTCGGTAGACGTCTCGCACAGAAACATAGCGATGAAAAATATACGATTCGTTCACCTCAAGATGCCGCTACCTATTTAATGCCTGATATGACTTCACTGAACCAGGAGCATTTCGTAGTTCTTTTTCTAAATGTAAAAAATCAAATTATTCATAGACAGACGATTTTTATAGGCAGTCTAAATGCTTCAATTGTTCATCCCAGGGAGATTTATCGCGAGGCTGTAAAAAGATCTGCAGCTTCTATAATTTGTGCACATAACCATCCTAGTGGCGTTCCAACACCTAGTGATGAGGATATTGAAGTGACGAGAAGAATTTTAGAGGCTGGTTATATTATAGGCATTGATTTAATAGATCATCTTATCATCGGTGATCATCAGTTTATTAGTTTGAAAGAAAAAGGATACTTTTAACTCTGCAATATGTTTTGCAGAGTTTTTTTGATGAAAATCTTTGGGGGTTGTTGAGGTATTTACACGATTTAGAATTGTAAAGCAGTTGCCGAATCATTTCGGGAAGCCTTACAGTGTTTTTTGTTTCCAAAATTTAGTGAAGAATCAAATCACTTTATTATTTTAAAAATAAATATTTTGTATTTTTTTGCGAAAAGCTAAAAATAAAAACGAACCTTTTTTTATAGAAAACGTTATTGTATTCGTAGAAATGTCTATAATATTCACAAAAATTGGTAGCCTATTACACGTTGTCTTACAAGAATAAAAATTATATGCTAATCTATACGTACTGTTTTTGTTTAGGAGGGAATTAAAATAGTATCTTTTCCGCGAGAAGAGGTATGTGGCACTACAAATTCTTGCGTTTTTCCGTTATAATGAACGGTATGATTTTATTTTTATTCAGAAAAAGACTCTCACTCCAACAGGTGTGAGATAATTGAGGGTGTAGTTTTTTTCAGTAGGTGTCTAACACTGAGTGAATGAAGATAGAGCTTCGGGTGTAAACACGCCTGGGCGTAGTTGATGTCAACGAAAGTATGGCTTAAATAGAAAGGGAGTACACAATTTGTTTGGATTAGGAAGTAAAGATGTCGGGATTGACCTTGGCACAGCGAATACATTAGTGTTTATTAAAGGGAAGGGAATCGTTTTACGCGAACCTTCAGTCGTAGCAAAAAATACAAAAACTGGAGATATCGTTGCAGTTGGTAATGATGCGAAAAATATGATTGGTCGTACACCTGGCTCAATCGTAGCAATTCGTCCAATGAAAGATGGCGTTATTGCTGATTTTGATATTACTACAGCAATGATAGAATACTATTTAAAAGAAGCTTGTAAAAATTCTGGTGGTAATTGGAAAAAGCCGAATGTTATGATTTGTGTGCCTTACGGTATTACATCGGTTGAACAACGTGCGGTTATTGATGCTGCTCGCCAAGCAGGTGCTAAAGACGCATTTACAATTGAAGAGCCATTTGCAGCAGCAATCGGTTCGAACTTACCAGTATGGGATCCAACAGGGTCAATGGTCGTTGATATCGGTGGTGGTACAACAGAGGTAGCAGTTATTTCATTAGGTGGTATTGTAACTAGTGAATCCGTGCGTGTTGGCGGGGATGCAATGGACCAATCCATCATTTCGTATATTCGTAAAACATATAACTTAACAATTGGTGAACGTACTGCGGAAGCAGTGAAAATGGAAATTGGTACAGCGTTGGCTGAGGGTCCAGAAGAAAAAATGGAAATTAGAGGACGTGACCTTTTAACAGGTTTACCTAAAACAATCGAAATTTCTTCACAAGAAATTTCTGAATCTTTACGTGAAGCGGTAGCATCTATTATTGATGGTGTTCGAAAAACGCTTGAACAAACACCTCCTGAATTATCTGCAGACGTAATGGAGCGCGGAATTGTACTAACAGGTGGTGGAGCGCTATTAACGAATTTAGACAAAGTTATTAGCCAAGAAACTAATATGCCAGTATTTATCGCAGAAGATCCACTAGACTGTGTTGCTATTGGTACGGGTAAGGCTCTAGATCATATTGATTTAATTCGTCAACAACAAGTTAAAGGTTAAGGAGGTTTAGGCAATGCCACAGTTTTTTTTCAATAAGAAATTAATTTTGCTACTCGTGGGCATGGTTTTTCTTGTGGCATTGATTAGCTTCTCATTACGTGAACGGACGAAAGCAACTTTACCAGAGCAAATTATTAAAGACACTGTCGGCGTCGCACAATCTCTTGTTGCGAAGCCGGCGAATTATATTACTGGTGTTTTTAATAGTATTGATTCCCTCTTAAACACGTACGAAGAAAATAAACGTTTAAAAGCGCGCTTAGAAGAATTTGCAGCTGTACAAGCTGAGGCATCGGACTTGAAATCAGATATTAAAAAGTTTCAAGAGCTCACAGATAAATCGGAAAGCTTAAAAGCATATGATCCGATTCATGCCACAGTTATCGCTAGAAATCCTGATCAGTGGGAAGAAAAAATTATTTTAGATAAAGGATCTTCACACGGTGTGGAAAAAAATATGGCAGTTATGACAGCGAAAGGGTTAGTCGGTAAAGTTACTTTAGTGACACCTTTCACCTCTGAGGTAGAGCTTTTATATACAAATAATCCAAATTATCGTGTTTCTGCGATGGTTCAAGGAGATAAACAAGCATACGGTTTAATCGAGGGCTATGATAAAGAGCGTAATGAACTCATTATGAAGCGAATCGATTCAAGTTTAACAGTTAAAAAAGGTCAGCGAGTAGTGTCATCAGGACTTGGCGGTATTTTCCCTAAAAATGTGCCAATCGGAGAAATAACTGAAGTAAGTACAGATGATTTTGGCTTAACAAAAATGGCCTATGTAAAACCATCTGCTGATTTTTCAATTTTAGACTATGTTGTTATTGCTAAACGTTCCGCTACTGCGATAGATGGATCTGATGGTAATACATCGAACGAGGATTTAACAC
Source organism: Lysinibacillus sp. NPDC093190 (assembly GCF_050280425.1). NCBI lineage: Bacteria > Bacillati > Bacillota > Bacilli > Caryophanales > Bacillaceae > Lysinibacillus > Lysinibacillus sp. NPDC093190. The sequence goes on from NZ_JBNNVG010000024.1 coordinate 8,232, forward strand.
ATCCACAAAAGGGTAAAGAGGAGGCGGAATAATGGTTCGGTTTCTCATCCCTACTGTGGCAGTTTTACTATTTTTACTAGAACCCGAGTTTGCTATGCTTTCACCAATTGAAGTGAAAGGGCAAATCTTTTATTTAGTTCCGAGATTTTTAATCTTATATTTAATATTTATATCCATTTATTACAGCCGTCAACGAGCGGTAATGTATGGACTTTTTTTTGGTGTCTTGTATGATGTGTTTTACATTGATATTATTGGATTATATTCAGTACTGTTTCCGCTTATTTGTTTTTTAGCAGGATCTATTGTGAAAGTTATTCATCAGCACTTAGTTGTGACAACGACGATTTCAGTTGTTTTAGTAGCAATTTTAGAATTTATACTCTATCAATTCTTCTATCTTATCGACTTTACAACGATTCCGTTATCGGATTTCTTACTTTCACGACTACTGCCAACGATCATTGCTAATGCACTATTTTTAATGATTCTTGGTTGGGCCTTCAAGTATCTAATTAATGCGCGTGTCTTACAGAGAGCACGTGAAGTTTCTTAACAAAGAGCAACGTGGGGTGAGGCATTCATGAAAAAACAGTTAGTTAATATGAAGGGAACAAAGGATGGATTTGTTCTTCGTTTAGACGATCAATGTGCGTATGCCGATTTAGTAGAAGAGCTGAAAAAGAAAGTTTCAGAGAGCGGTATCGATAGCAAAGTAGATGTACAATTATATTTAGGCTATCGATACTGTTCTGATGAACAAATCAAAGAGCTTATTAAAATTGTTCAGGAAACTGAGCAACTAATCGTTTCAAAGGTGCAAAGTGAAGTACTGACTGTCCATGAGAGCAACCAGAAAAGGATTGAAAGTCAACAAGATACATATATAGGTGTGGTCAGATCGGGGCAAGTTCTGCGTTCGGCAGGAGATATTGTTATTGTAGGGAATGTCAATCCGAACGGACGAGTAGAAGCGGGTGGCAATGTGTATGTCCTAGGTAAACTCAAAGGAATTGCACATGCTGGTGTTAATGGTAATAAGGAAGCGATCATTGCAGCATCTCGTTTTGAAGCTACTCATATCATGATTGCTGATCAGGTTCAGGTAATGTCAGACGAACATGTAAAAGTAATTAATCAGGAAGAGATGACTTGTGCATTTATTGGCTATGAAGGGCGTATTACGTACGATCAAATTCAAGCGTTAAAAAATATTCGACCATTGTTAAATGTGTCTAGGGGAGGTAGCTAGTGTGGGAGAAGCGATCGTCATAACTTCAGGTAAAGGCGGTGTCGGAAAAACTACGACAACGGCTAACCTGGGGACTGCATTGGCTCTACAAGGTAAAAAAGTATGTCTAGTAGATACTGATATTGGCCTGCGTAATTTAGATGTAATTTTAGGTCTTGAGAATCGAATTATCTATGATTTAGTTGATGTTGTGGAAGGGCGCTGTAAGATTCACCAAGCATTAATAAAAGATAAACGTGTAGATGAGAAATTATTTTTATTACCTGCTGCTCAAACGACAGATAAAAATGCTGTTAAACCTGAGCAAATGAAGAACTTAGTAGAGGAATTAAAAAGAGACTATGATTATGTTTTAATAGACTGTCCAGCGGGCATTGAACAAGGCTATCGCAATGCTGTTGCTGGTGCAGATCATGCAATTGTAGTAACAACGCCAGAAATCTCTGCTGTACGTGATGCAGATCGAATTATTGGCTTGCTTGAACAAGAAGAAATTTCTGCACCTAAACTAATCATTAACCGCATTCGCCAGCATATGATGAAAAGAGGTGATACGTTGGATGTGAATGAAATTACAACACATTTGTCTATCGATTTATTAGGGATCATCGTAGATAATGAAGGGGTTATTTCATCATCCAATAAAGGTGAACCAGTAGTAATGGATCCTACTAATAAAGCATCTTTAGGCTATCGTAATATTGCCCGTCGAATACTTGGAGAGTCTGTGCCACTTATGGCAATTGAAGATGAACATAAAGGTGTATTTTCAAAACTAAAAGCGTTATTTTCAAGATAATCATCAGCCTTTTCGTGCATATGTACGAGAAGGTTTTTTTCTTGTGCATGAATGGACATGCAATCTCATATAGTGTGAAAAAAGGATGAGGGCTTGTTTAAGATATGGAAATGGTTGGTCACAATACTGCTTGTGGCTGCAATTATGCTCGTAATTCGTTTAGAGGATCAAGGTGTATTAGAAACACCAGTGCGAAAACTAGTTACAACATCAGCAGATTTAACCTATTTAAGTGAGCTCGGACAAAGTTGGCTAAATAAAGAGGATACAACAATTTTGGTATCGAGCGATGTTGGGCAAACTGAATTATTATCATTTGCCAATGCGCAAGTTTTTAAGGAAGGTTTTTTATTGCAATATGACATGGGCTTACCTGTTTATGCTGGAAAGAATGGTCTTGTCGTTTTTACTGGTCATACAAAATATACTGGTAAAACAATGACGATAAGCTATGATGATGGTACAACAGTATCCTACGGTATGCTGGATAGTTTAGCACAACTTCCATATACGACAGTGCAGGCAAATGATTTAATCGGCATGAAAGAGGCGGGACAACTCTATATCTCGATTGAAAAAGATAAGACAAATTATAGTTTAGAGCAGATTGTACAGTGGCTTGAAACAGCGGCGTCCAATGAAGATTAAACTGCATCTTCTATGTATCCCTCTCGTATTTTTAATGATTTTTACTGGCCAAATTGCTTATTACGCCATTATTTTATCTTCGTTATTATGGCATGAAGCTGGTCATTTGTTAACGGCGATGCTTTGTGGTGTTAAGGTAAAATCATGCGTTATTACACCTTACGGAGGGGAAATAGAATTTGAAAATCCAGCGGTTGTGCCTGCAACGTCACTCCTTTGGATTGCCTTAGGGGGACCAATCGCTACAATATTAGGGATTGGCCTCGCTTTTTTTATGCCAGAACTGCTTGCTACTAAGCTTATTAATGTGCAACTTGTGCTATTAGCAATCAATATTTTACCGATTATTCCGTTGGATGGTGGCAGAATATTTTTAGCGTGCTTATTTTTATTCCATCCTAGTGTTCGTGCGTTTGAATATTACTACTGGCTTTCTCTCATAATTGCTTTTATACTATTTATGATAACTTTATATTACCTCCCACAATCTATTTTTTTAGCAATTCTATGTTTATTTATATGGCTTCAAGTGTTAAAAGAATGGAATTATCGAAAATATCGTTTGGCATTTGAGAAATATGTAATGAATAGATTGACTTAAAAAAAATGGTGTGGTAATATTTTAATGTTATTGTTTGTAGCACCTGTGCTACTGCAACCGCACTGGAAAGGTTTAAGTATCGTATGATCACCTTTATATACAGGCGAGTCTGAGTCTAAGAGGAGGTGCAGTAAAATGTACGCAATTATTGAAACTGGTGGTAAACAAATCAAAGTAGAAGCTGGTCAAGAAATCTATGTTGAAAAATTAGGTGTAGAGGCTGACGAGGTTGTAACTTTCGATAAAGTTTTATTCGTTGGTGGCGAAAACGTTAAAGTTGGAGCTCCATTCGTAGAAGGCGCTACTGTAACAGCTAAAGTTGTGAAAGAAGGCCGTGCGAAAAAAATCGTTGTTTTCAAATTGAAAGCTAAAAAGAACTACCGTCGTAAACAAGGTCACCGTCAACCTTACACAAAATTAGTTGTTGAAACTATCAACGCTTAATTGTGAGGTGTAGCGAATGATACAAGTTACGATTCATCACGATGAAAATAGACATGTGTCTGCATTTGAATTTTCAGGACATGCGGAATACGATGAATCTGGTAAGGATTTAGTATGTGCAGGGGCATCTACAATTGCCATAGGTACGGTGAATGCTATTTATGCACTATTACAATTACAGCCAGAAGTCGAACAAGCTGCTGAAGGTGGAGGCTATCTTAAGGTAGATTTACCGTCAGATTTAGAGCCTGAGATTGATGCAAAACTACAGTTAATTGTCCAAGTAATGACTGCCCAAGTGTATTCAATGGTGCAAAATTACGGACAATACATCCAAATCAACTACAACCAAGTAGGAGGTGGAACACGATGAAATTATTATTAGCATTAGACCTTCAACTTTTCGCATCTAAAAAAGGTGTAGGTTCTACAAAAAACGGACGTGACTCTGAGTCAAAACGTCTTGGTGCTAAACGTGCTGATGGCCAATTCGTAACTGGTGGATCAATTCTTTACCGTCAACGCGGTACAAAAATTTACCCAGGTACAAACGTAGGTCGTGGTGGTGACGATACACTATTTGCTAAAGTTGACGGCGTTGTTAAATTCGAACGCTTAGGTCGCGATCGCAAACAAGTATCTGTATACCCAGCATCACAAGAAGCTTAATCTTCAAAAAAGATAACATAAAGCGGAGGACTGCATTTATTGCAGTCCTTTTTTTGGCTAAATTTCAATGAAGAATTAAGGGAAAAATACAGCAAAACTTGTTATACTAGTAAGGATAACTTTATTGGAGTGAATGGGATGAATAATCAATCACTAACCATTAGTGAAGTATTACGTTTTGCAAATCATGATTATGTGAATCAGCTTCAGCTTATTCGCATGAATTTAGATTTAGGTAGAATTGATGAATCAAAAAAACTTATTAAAGAGTATTCAGAGCAGTTACAAGTATTTTCTATCCTTAATCGTCTACAATTACCCCAAACAATAGAGTGGCTGCAAACAGCAGGCTGGCGCTACCCTTCATTACCAATGAAGCTAAGCTGTGAGATAAAAAGGCCTGTCACAAATACTATTGATTTGGAAGTTGTAGATTACTTAAACAAAACAGTTATGCATGTTTATGATACATTAGATCCATTTACAGAGCAGAGCTTTGTGCTCGATGTACGTGTTGACGATCATACATTTGCCGTGACATTCACGTTAAATGGGCTATGGAGTGCTGATGCATTCACCGAAAAAGGTTTGAAACAATTAGACATTCAAACAGTGGAAGAGACAAATACGTCTTGGATATATGTATTGAGTGCAAGCAGGGAGTGAATTAAATGTTTGTCGATCACGTCAAGATTTATGTAAAAGGTGGCGACGGTGGGGATGGAATGGTAGCCTTCCGTCGTGAAAAATTTGTACCGAATGGTGGTCCAGCTGGTGGCGATGGTGGTCACGGTGGGAATGTTGTCTTTCAAGTTGAAGAAGGTCTGCGAACGTTAATGGATTTCCGCTACAAACGCAACTTCAAGGCTGACCGTGGTGAGCATGGTATGAGTAAAGGGATGCATGGTAGACGTGCAGATGATTTAATCGTTAAAGTACCACCAGGCACGGTTGTAATGAACGAAGAAACAGGCGTTGTTATTGCGGATTTAGTCGAGCATGGTCAACAAGCGATTATCGCAAAAGCTGGTCGCGGTGGACGCGGGAATTCTCGCTTTGCAACACCAGCCAATCCTGCTCCAGAACTTTCTGAAAAAGGTGAGCCAGGACAAGAATTAAATGTTATATTAGAGTTGAAAGTACTAGCAGATGTAGGATTAGTTGGCTTCCCAAGTGTAGGTAAATCAACATTATTATCTGTTGTTTCTGCGGCAAAGCCAAAAATAGGTGCTTATCATTTCACTACAATCGTACCGAACTTAGGAATGGTTGAAACGGATGATCATCGTAGCTTTGCAATGGCCGATTTACCAGGTTTAATCGAAGGTGCGCACGAAGGTGTTGGTCTAGGTCACCAATTCCTCCGTCATATTGAACGTACACGTGTTATCGTACATGTAATTGATATGTCGGGTATGGAAGGGCGCGATCCTTATGAAGATTACTTAACAATCAATGATGAGCTAAAACAATATAATCTTCGTTTAACAGAACGTCCACAAATTATTGTGGCAAATAAAATGGACATGCCAGATGCAGAGGAAAACTTAGAAATTTTCCGTGAAAAAGTGGGCGAAGATGTGAAAATCTTCCCAGTATCAGCGGTTTCTCGCCAAGGTTTAAAGCCGGTATTATTTGAAATTGCCGACTTACTGGAAGTGACTCCTGAATTCCCATTATTCGACGATCTAGATGAAGAATCAGATGCAACGGTACTTTACAAACACCAATCTGAAGCAGATTCAATCGAAATCTCTCGTGATCCTGATGGTACATTCATTCTTGGTGGATATGCGATTGAGCGTATCTTCAAAATGACAGACTTCAGCCGCGAGGACGGTGTACGTCGTTTTGCACGTCAATTACGTGGTATGGGCGTCGATGAAGCATTACGTGAACGTGGTGCACAAAATGGAGATATTGTACGCTTATTGGAATTCGAATTTGAATTTGTCGACTAAGAATAGGTTTTAGGGGGAAGCGTATGAAGAATGTTGCGAATCAGCGATATTATTTAGTTCGTGAAGATGTTTTAACGGATGCTATGCAAAAAACTTTGGAGGCGAAACACTTACTTTCAAGTGGTTCGGTATCTTCCATTTGGGATGCGGTAAAGCAGGTGGATTTATCGCGTAGTGCGTTTTACAAATATCGTGATGCTGTATTTCCTTTTCACTCAATTGTGCAGGAACGCATTTTAACAGTCTTTTTACAGCTTCAGGACCGTAAAGGAACACTTGCAAAGCTTTTAGAAACAGTGACAATTACGCATTGCAATGTACTGACTATCCATCAAACAATACCGATTCAAGGACGTGCTAATGTTACATTGTCATTAGATGTCACTAGTATGACATGTGAACTTGATGATTTAATACAGCAACTCAAACGTTTAGATTTTGTAGAGTCAGCGGAAGTAATTAGTTCTGGTGCATTGTAATGACTGAAAGTAAGCTTGATTTTTTGACAGAATGTAAATAAGCTCAAAAGGAGCAGTCCCATGTGATGAAATGATCACTTCATGGGACAGCTCCTTATTCTATAACAAAAAATAAAGACTATCACAAAAAAATCTATAATTTGATTTAAGAGGTGCGGCAATCGCCGGAGCATTTAGGAAAGCTTCACATTATGCCTTTGCCTAACATTTGATGTAGAAATATAAAGTGATTTTTGGGAATTAAAAATTCTAAATTTTTGCATTAGTGAAATTTAAGAGGCTCATTATCAAAAAGTTAAGAATAACATTTATGGTGTTGAGCCAATAAAATCAAACCTTAAACAGGAGGTAAATGTAATGACAGAGCAACAATGGGAAAAACGAATAGGATATTTAGGACCGGAGGCATCATTTACATACTTAGCAACAAAGGCAACCTTTCCGAATGAGTGGCTTGTCCCTTGTACTACAATTCCAGAATGTATCGAGGCAGTAGCAAAGGGGAAGGTAGATTTAGCAGTTGTACCACTGGAAAATGCTTTAGAAGGCTCTGTATCGTTAACGCTCGATTATTTATTCCATGAGGCAACTTTATATGTTACAGGTGAGCTTCAGTTAAAGATACAGCAGCATTTAATGGTCAATAAATCGCAGAAGGACAATTGGGAGTCAATTGTAGGAGTTTATTCACATCCACATGCTCTAGCCCAATGTCATAAATATTTATTTTATCGCTTCAGCCATGCTCCGTTACATCAAACAACATCAACAGCAGCAGCCGCAAAATTTGTTTCCGAAAATCCAAATGAGTGCATTGCGGCAGTTGGAAATGCAGCGGCGGCAGATAAATATGGCTTAGAAATAGTTCAACCTAATATTCATGATTTCCATTTTAATCATACACGTTTCTTCGTATTATCTAAGCAAAATATACGATTACCACAAGAATTATCAGATGGACAGGCAAAGACAACTTTCATGATTACATTGCCAATGGACCGTTCAGGGGCATTACATCAAGTATTATCAGTATTTGCATGGCGACAGTTGAACTTAAGTAAGATAGAATCAAGACCATTAAAAACGGGCTTAGGTGATTATTTCTTTATGATTGATGTATTGGCAGATGAAAAGGAGCCTATGATGCGTGGGGCTATGGAAGAACTAGCTGCACTTGGTTGCAAGGTGAAGTCACTTGGTACATACTTTACTTATCTAACATCGGACGAGTAATCAATTTCGCCTTGGCTAGGAGGAATCATTGTGGGTGGTATTATTTTATTTGACGGAGTGTGCAATTTTTGTGATAGTAGTGTGCAATTTATTATCAAATATGATCAGGCAGCATATTTTCAATTTGCTGCTATTCAAAGTGATGCAGGGCAGGCATTACTTGCACAATACGAGGTACTAGAAAATATAGATAGTGTCATGTTAATTGAGCATGGAAAGGTATATTTTGAATCCACAGCAGCACTTAAAATCTGCAGGAGATTAGATAGTTTTTGGCCAGTCTGCTATATTTTCATCCTTATTCCTCCATCTATACGAAATATAATATACCGAATATTTGCTAAAAATAGATATCGTCTTTTCGGACGAAAAGAAATATGTTTATTGCCAACACCTTCACAACTAAAAAGATTTCTCTAACTCTGAAGCTATCCAATTTAAGTGGATAGCTCTTTTTTTAGAGGGACTGCAACAGTAATTCACAAGAATAACCAAATAAATAAGGAACAACGGAAATAAACTATAAAAATTTAATCATAATTTTATAGCAAATCATTTAAAAATGCCCTAAACGTTTGCGTATGATTGTGACTTGAAAATATTTAAAAGGATTTTTAACTTCTTTCAGCAGAAGTTAAATTATTGATCTACAATTAAATAGTCTTTTTTTTGTAAAGTAAGCTCAATTAAATCTAAAATTTCAACAGAAGGAGCAGAAATAACATGAAGATGTGTACCACCTGTTAGTTCGGATAAATAACTTGCTTGTGTTTCGTTGACGCGTTGAATAAATTTTTTTACCTCATGACGGTTAGCGACCATAATAGATGCGGTAATTTCTCCATAAATAGGATGTTCAACAATAACATTTTTTACTGTACCACCGCAATCAACTATTGTTATAAGTTCGTCTTCAGCATCCTCTGCAGTGTGGAAGCAAGGAATTGTACGTTCAACAGTTTGATGTAATTGTTCCTGATGCATATAAATATATCCTTGGCTAGTTGCAATAATAGGTTCATTTCTAGCCTTTAATAATGTCATATCATTGACAATGACTTGTCTAGAAACATTAGCGAATTTAGCTAGGTCCGTCCCAGTTATAGGTGCTGTGCTTTTTTTTAGTTGTGCTAGGAGTTGCAGTCGGCGTTCTTCGCCTAACATTTTTTTCATAAGAGATCACCTCTGCCTGTAATAAAGGAAGCAGTTTTCCTTAAAAACTAGTGTACCATGAAGCACTTCCAACATGCGTGAAATTTTTGTATCCAAATGAAACATTGAACATATGATACGAAGAGAGGAAGGGAGGAAAAAATTGCGTATTCATATTGTCCAAAAGGGAGACACGTTGTGGAAGATTGCGAAAGAGTACGGAGTTTCGTTTGAGGATTTAAAGCGGCTTAATGCCCATCTTGCTAATCCAGATTATATTGTACCGGGCATGGAAATTATCCTACCTGAAAAAATACACAAAGAACCACATAGAGAACATCATCGAGAAACAGATTGGGGAATGCATAGAGAGGGGGGACATAGAGAAGGTCATAGTGAAGGACATAGGGAATCACATAAAGAGGGGCATAAGGAACATATGCACAAAGAACATATGCACAAGGAGTCACCTACAAAGCACGTTAAAGAAAAAGAGGTTCAAAGACCAATGCCACCACCAATTATTGTACCACCACCACCAATGCCAGAACCACAGATGATTCCAATTCCTTATCCAATGCCAATGCCGATGCCTCAGCCAGCGCCTGTTGAGCTTAGCTGGAATCAACAAGTTGTCATGCCAAGTGTAGAGCAAACTGTATCTCCAATCCAAATTCAACCACAACCACAGCCTGTAGCCCAACCGGAGGCGCCACCACCAATGCCAATGCCGCAACCGATTTTTATCATGCCACAAATGCCAGCAGTACCACATTGTGCAAGCTGCCATCAACCAGTGCATCATCATATGTGGTGGCCAATGCCGATGCAGATGCCAATGCAGATGGAGCCACAAGTTGAGGCTTATACTATGCCAGAACAACCAACATCATGTGAAATGCCATGCGAAAAAGTTGCTGGGGCGGAGGAGTTCTTAGAATCTAGTACATCTCCATTCTTCCCTATGAAGCCTGAATTTCAGCCGATGCCGGAAATGATGCCGGAAATGGAACAGCCATGTGGTTGTCATGCACAACCAGTTATGATGCCGACTTGGCAAATGGACCCATGTTTCTGTCCACCGCCATGTCCACCACCATGCCCAACGCCATGTCCATCACATTGCCATATGCCACATTCTTCGGTAGGACCATGGATGACACCGCACTTTTTCCCAGGCGGGATGACGCCTTATCGATGGTAAAAAAGCGTATATCATTGAAGAAGTAAAGTCGAATATTTGGAAGTATAAATATCAATCCAATAATTATTTTGTGAAACGAGCAAAGCAGATAGAAATAGCTGAAAAGGTGAGGGTTATTCATCGACAGCTTGGACATCTGGAACCCTCGCTGATCTTACCTTTAATGAAAAGTGATGATGAGTATTTAATCGTGCAAGATTGGCAAGAAGGAAGTCATAGTGCTAATTTTGCACATAAAAAGGATCGGAAGGAATCACTCAAGTTATTAAATACGTTACATGATACACATAAAAAAATTGCTTGGCAGCGGGTGCCAGGCTTGCACACTTATTCACAGCTTTTAAAATGGCAAATGCGTCATATGCGTTTTAAAAGCAGACGGAATGAATTTCGTGCATTTTTAACAAAAGAAGAAATCGATCAAATTGTACATTATAGTGAGAAATCGTTACAGCTAATCGCTCAGGAAGATGTACCTGAAAAAGAAATAACGCTTTTACATGGAGATGTCGTACATCATAATTTTTTATGGTGCTCAGATGGGAAATTACGTTTAATTGATTTTGATTTGGCTCACCTTGGAGAAGCGGATGATGAATATATTTTATGGTTACATCGTGTATTGCCAGCTGTAGATTATGACCTTGGTAAAATATTTGCAGAGCTACCAGAGATGAAACGATTAGATAAAAGAAAGCTACATCGTTTAAAATATCCGAATGAGCTATTACGTGAATGGCTTTTTGCAGTAGATTTACCATTAGATCAACAGCTTGTATTTTTAGATTATTTAGTGCCATTTACAAAACGAGCTCTCACATATTGGCCGAAACTGTGGTACGATATTGATAAAATGATAAAGAAATGACCGTCTTTCGGCGGTCATTTTTGTATGTGAACGACTACTTGTGTTATTTCTTATAGTCGAGCATTCGTTCGTAATATGCTATAATCGAAGACGATGATTGTGAGGGATTATAGAATGTATGATTATTTAAAAGGACAAGTAAAGCGTATAACTCCTGAGTATATCGTCCTTGAACAGCAAGGGATTGGCTGGCAGCTAAATACACCAAATCCATTTGCGTTCCGGACATCTGCCCTTGAACAACAAATTTTTGTTCACTTGCATGTACGTGAGGATGCACAAGTGTTATATGGCTTTCCAAATTTAGACCAACGAGAGCTGTTTCGTAAACTTATTTTAGTGTCGGGAATTGGACCGAAGGGTGCACTTGCTATTTTAGCTACTGGGAATCCACAACAGGTTATCAGTGCCATTGAACGAGAAGATGAATCATTTTTAGTAAAGTTTCCTGGTGTGGGTAAGAAAACGGCACGTCAAATGATTCTAGATTTAAAAGGTAAACTTGGCGGATTGTTGGAGACTATTGAGCTACCAAGTACAGAAGATGAGCTACCGTTATTTGGTGTGAATCCATATAAACATGAGCTTGAAGAAGCTATTCTTGCCTTAATGGCACTTGGTTATTCTGAAAAAGAATTAGAAAAAATACGTCCACAGCTCGAAGAAAACGACAAGCTTGAAACAACAGATGCATTTATGAAACAAGCTTTACAATTGCTATTAAAGTTAAAATAGTGAAAGGGGGGAAAGTACATGTCTGAGCGTATGATGGCTAGTGAGGCAGGTAGCTATGATGAACAGTTTGAATTATCTTTACGGCCACAAAGATTAGCACAATACATTGGTCAACATAAGGTAAAGGAGAATTTACAAATTTTCATTGAAGCGGCAAAGCTTCGTCAGGAAAGTTTAGATCATGTGCTGTTATATGGACCGCCTGGACTTGGTAAAACTACCTTAGCTGCTGTTATCGCTAATGAAATGAATGTCAATGTGCGTATGACTAGCGGCCCTGCGATCGAGCGCCCTGGAGATTTAGCAGCTATTTTAAGCTCACTGGAGCCAGGGGATGTGCTATTTATCGATGAAATCCATCGCCTGCCTCGTGCAATAGAAGAGGTGCTTTATCCTGCCATGGAGGACTTTTGTTTAGATATTGTCGTTGGTAAAGGCCCTGAAGCACGTTCTGTTCGACTTGATTTACCGCCATTTACACTCGTTGGTGCAACAACAAGAGCTGGCGCATTATCAGCACCTTTAAGGGATCGCTTTGGCGTGTTATTGAGATTGGAGTATTATGATAATACGTCACTTGCAGAAATTGTTGTACGTAGTGCGCATTTGTTTGATGTTGAGATTGAGCAAGTAGCAGCACTTGAAATGGCGACACGCTCGCGTGGTACACCCCGTATCGCTAACCGTTTGCTTAAACGAGTGCGAGATTATGCACAGGTGCTTGGAGATGGTATGATAACGGAGGGACTTGCTAAGCAAGGGCTTGAGCTATTACAAGTCGATCCTAGAGGGCTTGACCATATTGACCATAAACTTGTGACCAATATGATTGAGCGCTTCCGTGGTGGCCCTGTAGGCTTAGATACGTTGGCAGCATCTATTGGCGAGGAACGCGTAACGATAGAGGATGTGTACGAGCCATATTTGATGCAAATTGGCTTTATACAACGGACGCCACGTGGACGTGTGGCAACACATTTAGCCTACGAACATTTTGGATATGAATATCCCCAACAAACCTAGAAGAAGGAAGTATTTTCATGCGTGTAGAAGATTTTGATTTTGAATTGCCAGAAGAGCTTATTGCACAAACACCACTTTTGGACCGTACAGCTAGTCGTTTAATGGTAGTGACGCCAGGCTCGAACAATGTTGAGCATCATCATTTTGCTCATATTTTAGATGAGCTACAAGCTGGAGACTGCCTTGTGTTAAATGATACAAGGGTCTTACCAGCGCGTTTAATGGGCGTTAAGGAGGAAACTGGTGCTCATATAGAGGTACTGCTATTAAAGCAAGTGGCAGGTACAGATGAGTGGGAAACACTTGTTAAACCAGCTAAACGTGTAAAAGTCGGCACAGTTGTAACATTTGGAGATGGCTTACTGACAGCTACTTGTACAGGAGAACTTGATCATGGTGGACGTACATTTGAGTTTAAATATAATGGGATTTTTTATGAAATTTTAGAGCGACTTGGTGAGATGCCACTACCTCCATATATTCGTGGAAAATTAGAGGACAAGGATCGTTACCAAACCGTTTATGCAAAAGAGCGTGGCTCAGCTGCAGCACCAACTGCAGGTCTGCATTTTACAGAAGAATTACTAGAGCAAGTGAAAGCAAAAGGGGTCGAAGTTGTATTTATCACGTTACATGTGGGACTTGGAACTTTCCGTCCTGTAAGTGTAGATTCAATTGAAAATCACGCAATGCATTCCGAATTTTATAGTGTAACGGAAGAAACGGCATCTATCATAAACCGAGTAAAGAGTAACGGTGGAAAAGTGATTGCGGTTGGTACAACCTCTACACGTACATTAGAAACTATCGGCTCTAAATATGAAGGTGAAGTGCGAGCAGAACAAGGTTGGACGTCTATTTTCATTTATCCAGGATATGAATTTACGGTTGTAGATGGTTTAATCACAAACTTCCATTTACCAAAATCGACCCTTGTAATGCTTGTTAGTACACTTGCGACAAGAGATACCATTTTAAGTGCTTATCAACAAGCTGTAGAAGAAAAATATCGCTTCTTTAGCTTTGGTGATGCTATGTTTATTCGTCCAAAAGGAGAATAAAGAAAAAAATCGGAGTACTGTTTTTACTTTAGATAAGAGAGGAATTTTTTATAATATGACACAACCAGCAATTCGTTATGAGCTACTTCATACTTGTAAGCAAACAGGAGCACGCCTTGGCATCGTGCATACGCCGCATGGCTCTTTTGAAACGCCAGCATTCATGCCTGTTGGTACACAAGCAACTGTTAAAACCATGTCACCTGAAGAATTAAAAGAAATGAATGCAGGTATTATTCTGTCAAATACGTATCATTTATGGCTCCGACCAGGTAATGATATTGTTAAGGAAGCAGGGGGCTTGCATAAATTTATGAACTGGGATCGCCCGATTTTAACAGACTCAGGTGGTTTCCAAGTGTTCTCACTCAGTCAATTCCGTAAAATTGAAGAAGAAGGGGTTCATTTCCGCAATCATTTGAATGGGGACAAATTGTTTTTAAGTCCAGAAAAGGCGATGGAAATTCAAAATGATTTAGGCTCGGATATTATGATGGCTTTTGATGAATGTCCACCTTACCCTGCGACATATGACTATATGCTGCAATCAGTAGACCGTACAACACGTTGGGCTAAACGTTGTAAAGAGGCACATAATCGACCAGAAGAACAAGGTTTATTCGGTATAATTCAAGGGGGAGAATACGAGGATTTACGCCGTCGTTCTGCAGAAGCATTAGTAGAGCTAGATTTCCCAGGTTATGCAATTGGAGGGCTATCTGTTGGTGAGCCTAAGGACGTTATGAACCGAGTATTAGAGTTTACAACACCATTAATGCCAACTAATAAACCACGTTATTTAATGGGTGTCGGGTCACCTGACTCATTAATCGATGGTGCTATTCGTGGTATTGATATGTTTGACTGTGTATTACCAACACGTATTGCCCGTAATGGCACATTAATGACATCTGAAGGTCGTTTAGTTGTTAAAAATGCAAAATATGCACGTGATTTCGGACCAATTGATCCGAACTGTGATTGCTATACATGTAAAAACTATTCACGCGCCTATATCCGCCATCTAATTCGTACGGAAGAAACATTTGGTATCCGTTTAACGACTTACCATAACTTACACTTCTTATTGAAATTAATGGAGCAAGTGCGTGAGGCAATCCGTGAAGATCGTCTGGGTGATTTCCGAGAAGAATTTTTCGAGAAATACGGCTTTAATAGACCAAATGCGAAAAACTTCTAATATTTAGTAAAAAGATCATGTGAATTTGTGTGATTTATGAATATTTCTAGCAAATTATTGTCTATCATAGAAAAAATATTAGTAATATAGAAAAATTTTAGGTTTGTCCATCGCTTTTTTAGGGTGGAATAGTCTATACTAAAAAAGTGAGAATTAGAAAGGGGGCAAGAAGAATTATGAATACATCATCATTACTACAATTTGCACCAATATTATTAATGTTCGTTGCAATGTGGTTTATTTTAATCCGCCCTGCTAAAAAGAGACAGCAGGAAACACAAAGTATGCAGAGTAATTTGCAACGTGGAGATAAAGTTATTACAATCGGTGGCTTACATGGTGAGGTTGACTCAATTGAGGACACAACTATAACATTAAAAATCGCAGACAATGTGCGCGTAAAATTTGATCGTCAGGCAATTGGACGTATTGTTAATAACTAATATTAGGTCTTAAAGGCGTTGTCCAACATTAGTGGACAACGCCTTACACCATATAAATAGCTTTGTCAAAATGCAGGAGTTCATTTTTGACAAGGCTTTTTTTGTATAAAAAGTAACGTACACGGTCACCTTATTATATGGGGGTGACTGCATGGAAGAATATTTAACAATTATTTTTAGAACATGCTTTTTATATGTGTTTATCCTAATAATTTTTCGTTTAATGGGTAAACGTGAGGTCGGCGAATTATCTGTAATAGATTTAGTTGTATCCATTTTAATGGCTGAGGTTGCTGCGTTTGCACTTGATGATTTCGAAAGTCCTTTATTTAGTGTGATTTTACCAATCATCATATTGTTTTTCATTCAAATAACAACTGCATATATTTCACTCAAAAGTAAAAAATTCCGTGATCTAGTTGATGGTGATCCAGTATTACTGATAAGAGATGGTGTCATTTTAGAAAGTGAAATGCGCAAGCAACGCTATAATTTAGATGATTTGTGTCAACAATTACGCGAAAACGGAAATGCTTCCGTTACAGATATTGCTTATGCTTATCTAGAGCCCTCGGGCAATCTGTCTGTATACCAAAAAGATGAAAAGGCATTTGTTTACCCACTGATTATCGACGGTGATATTCAGGATAGGCATTTACAGGTATTGCATAAAGATGTTGATTGGTTAATGGCAGAGCTTGCTAAAAATAATATTACGGATAGTAACACTGTATTTTTTTGTGTTTGGGAGGAAGATCGGCTCCATATCCAGCTGAAAGAATCTTAAACTTTCTTGGCCAACTTACGAAGGTAGCGCAAATCAGTTATGCGTAACTGATTGGAAAATAGTAAAAAAGTAAATAGTAAAAACAGGGTTACACAACTACTTAAAATAAAAGGCAGTGGCATCATTTGCATCAGGAAATACTGAGTAACACAAACAGCTATAAAGCAGCTATATGGAACAACAAACATTCTAAATCCAGCACGCAAATTTTTGCGCTGTCTTACTGTTGCAATATGCAAAAACGAAGTTAATAAAACGCCAAAGCCAATTGCTACAACGGCACCTTTTTCCTGTATACCAGGTTGAGAAGCAAGTACGAACATGACAAAGAGCTTACCAAGACCACCGTAAATGGAGTTCATCATTGCTGCGCGAGCCTCACCGATTGCTTGTAATATAGAGTGCAATGGACTTTGTATATAATAAAAATAAAAAATAGGCGCTAATATTTTCACATAACCACGATTTTCTTCTAAGTGAAAGAGCTTCACCGCTAAGTCGTCTCCATGAACGAAAAAGTACGTAGCAGCAACACAGCCCACTAATGATGAAAGTCGCAATGATACAGAAATGCGTTCCTGTAGGAGCGGAATATGCTGGCGTGCAACGGCGTCACTAACAGCTGGTATAAGAACGATCGAAAGTGCTGCAGACACAAATGCCGGGAATAGTAATAGAGGGACTAGTACACCCGAAATAACCCCATATAAAATTGTTGCTGCGGAGGCTGTCAATCCAGCCATAGTTAAAGCCTTTAAAAAAATGATA
Organism: Lysinibacillus sp. NPDC093190; assembly: GCF_050280425.1. Lineage (NCBI taxonomy): Bacteria > Bacillati > Bacillota > Bacilli > Caryophanales > Bacillaceae > Lysinibacillus > Lysinibacillus sp. NPDC093190. The sequence continues at coordinate 25,560 of NZ_JBNNVG010000024.1, forward strand.
GGTTCTAAAAACCAAGTAAAAGATCCAAATAGTTTGCTTCCTGCAGAAGGAAGGGCAATTCGTAACATCGGAGAGGCAGGATAAGCCTCGATTTTGTTTTTTCGTGTCAATAATTTTTTCTTTGAAACAATATAATGCATCCACAAATACAAGAAAGCAACGACTTCAGCTAGAAGCGTAATACCCATAGCAGAGGCTGCTGTAACGGCAGCATTATCATAGGCAGCCACAAAAGGTAGTGTAAATGTGATGAAGCTAATGCGGATAATTTGTTCAATCATTTGAGCCCAAGCTGTTGGTGTAATTTTTGCAATACCCTGTAAATAAGCGCGCAATAATCCAGAACCAACTGACACTGGAACAGCAAAGAGTGCAATCCAAAGCGTAAATGTTGTTTGTTCATTATGTAAAAGCGTAGTCGAGATATATGGTATTGTAAGCGCAACAATCGGCATAAAGATGATCATGCCAATAAATGACCAAAGAATAGCCGTACGCATAACACCATAGATGCCTTCGCGTTTGTTTTTTGCTAGTAACTCTGCTACAATTTTTGCCACAGCGATAGGTAGTCCAAGTTGAATGAGTGAGATGAAGAAAATGAACGCCGGATAGACGGTCATATAAATGCCGACTGCCTCTCCACCAGCGATACGCATAAATTGCATTCTATAAAAGAAGCCAAAGAGTTTTGATAAAAAAATCACGAACATTAAAAATAGTGTACCCCGTACAAAAGAACTCATGCCATCCGTCCCTTCTCAAGCCACAAAAATTCATTTACACTATTTGTATGCAAACATGTCTTACGATACAACTTTGATTGGAGATGATTCAAAATGAGTATGCAGTATGAGCAACTATTTGAAAAAATTCGTCCTGCAATCGATAGTAAGATAGAAGAGTTTAAACATTATCAATACGATGCGATTACAGCAGAAGAACTATGGCGCTATTGTGTAGAGAAAAAATGGCGCAGAAAAAATATTGATCAATTACGTTTACATGAAATTATCGCAACTATTTTTGCAGTATCACCATCCGATATCGTATCATTTAATCAAGTAGAATTTTTACAAAATAATGATTGGTTTACAGAATTGAATACGGAAGAGTTAAAAATGCTACTTGGCCCGGTTAAAACTTAAGAAGAATGTGTGAAATTTGTCAAATAATAAAAGAATACTAAAAGTGTTGAATTGACACCAAGCGCAACGTGTTTCATAATGAGTGTGTTGCGCTTTTTTTATTTGTATAAGTATATTTATTCAAAAACCTCCTAATAATTCTTTTCTAAATTTGGAGGCATACACCTATTCAAATACAGGAATAAATTTGCGCGTTATGAACGATTGAAATAAGTAGAGCAACCTTTTTGAAGCACAGGCAACATTATTCTAAAGGAAAAGGAGGAATAAACGTTTCAAAAGGACTTGCTATTATACTTGTTTGTAGTGTAAGGACTTGCCTTACACCAATTCGAGGAGGATTTATAAATGAAACTAAAAAGTCGTATAGTTGCATTCGTACTACTAATGGTTATTTTTGCAGCAACCATCGGTACGACTGTAGGCGGCGTCTTAAAGGACATTAAGCTAGGCCTTGACTTACAGGGCGGGTTTGAGGTTCTTTATGAGGTGAATGAATTAAAAGAAGGACAGAAAATTACACCGGAAGTTGTTTCCGCAACTGCGAAGGCACTCGATAAACGTATTAATGAAATTGGTGTAAGTGAGCCAAGCATTGAAATTGAAGGTGAAAATCGTATTCGTGTGCAATTAGCAGGTGTTGAAGATCAAGAATCAGCACGTAAATTATTATCTACGTCTGCGAATTTAACATTCCGTGATGTTGATGACAATTTACTATTAGATGGTGACGACTTAAAACCAGGTGGCGCTAAAGATTCTTTTGACCAACAAAATCGTCCAATTGTTTCACTAACATTAAAAGATGCGCAAAAATTTGCTGATATAACAAGTAAAATTGCCGCTAAACCAGCAGGTCAAAACTTACTCGTTGTATGGTTAGACTTTGAAGAAGGTGTTGATTCATATAAAGCTGAATCACAAAAAGCGAAGCCTCGCTATGCATCTGCAGCAACAGTTAACCAAACATTAAATACAACAGATGTAATGATTAGTGGTAATTTCTCAGTTGAAGAAACGAAAAATTTATCAGGTATTTTAAATGCTGGGGCACTTCCTGTAAAGCTTAATGAAACTTATTCTACTTCAGTTGGTGCACAGTTCGGTGATGATGCATTGAAAAGTACGGTTTTCGCAGGTGTTGTGGGTGTAGTAATAATTTTCTTATTTATGCTATTCTACTACCGTTTGCCTGGCTTCATTTCCATTATTACACTAGCCATTTTCACTTTCTTAGTACTAGTTGTATTTGACTGGATTAATGCGGTGTTAACACTTCCAGGTATCGCAGCTATCGTGCTTGGTATAGGGATGGCGGTAGATGCGAATATTCTTGCCGCAGAACGTATTCGTGAAGAGTTACGTGTCGGTTATTCGGTTAAACAAGCATTCCAGATTGGCTCTAAGGAGTCTTTATCAGCAATTGTCGATGCACAGCTAACTACATTATTAGCAGCTGCTGTATTATTCCAATGGGGTACAAGCTCTGTTAAAGGGTTTGCAACAACATTAATTATAAGTATTTTACTAAGCTTCGTAACAGCTGTTTGGGGCTCTCGTGTACTACAAGGATTACTTGTAAATAGTGGCTATTTCAATAATCCAGCGTGGTTTGGTATTGCGAAATCAAAACAGCATAGCCTAGATGAAAATATAGGAACATTAGATTTATCAACGAAATTTGATCGTTTTGACTTTGTGCACAACCGTAAGAAATTCTATACATTCTCATTAGCTATTTTAGTAGCTGGTTTAGTGGTTCTTGGTATATTCCGACTAAACCTTGGTGTTGATTTCTCAAGTGGTACCCGTGTTCAAATTGAAGCAGATCAAACGTTGAATAAAGAAGAAGTATCCAAATATTTAGATAGCATCGACCTCTCATCGGAAGATATCGTTCTTTCTGGGGAGAAAAGTAACAGTGCAGTAATTCGCTATAAAGATGATTTATCTCAAGCGGATATTTTAAAAATACAAAAAGATGCTACTGAAAAGTATGGGCATAAGCCAACAGTTAGTACAGTATCTGACACGGTTGGTAAAGAGCTTGTGAAAAACGCAATCAAAGCTTTATCTTTTGCGGCTATCGGTATCATTATCTATGTAGCAGTTCGTTTCGAGTGGCGCATGGGTGTTGGGGCAATTGTCTCGTTACTACATGACGTATTCTTAATTGTTGCTGTATTTAGTTTTATGCGCTTAGAAGTTGATATTACGTTTATTGCAGCTGTACTGACAATTGTCGGTTATTCTATTAATGATACGATCGTTACGTTTGACCGTATGCGTGAAAACTTAGATCGATATGATACGATTAAGGACCGTGAAGTGTTAGCGGATATCGTTAACAAATCACTACGTCAAACAATGGGTCGATCTGTCAATACAGTGTTAACGGTTATTATCGTTACAGTGGCACTTCTTATTTTAGGTGCACCATCGATTCAAAACTTCTCAATCGCGTTATTAGTTGGTTTAATAACAGGTATGTATTCTTCAATTTGTATTGCTGCACAAATCTGGTATTCACTTAAAATTCGTGAAATGAAAAAATCAGATGGTCAAATACACAAAAAAGAGAAAAAACAATGGGGCACTGACGAGCCTACTGTTTAACTTCAAATGAAGCAGGGAAGGAACATTTCCTTCCCTGTTTTTTGATGAAAAAAAGAATCTGCTTGCTTTCTTAGGAAAGCAGCAGATTCTTTTGTTGCGTTTAAAGTTTAAATTGCAGTAGTAATGATTGCAATTGCTGCGCGTTGACGCTTAATTCCTCAGCTACCACATTCACCTGCTGCATTGTTGCAGCTTGCTCTTCTACTGCTTCAGCAATGATTTGTGAATTGCTCGCTGAAATGCTCGCACCATTTGCAATTTCTGTTACAGAGGCAGCGACTTCTTCAGCACTTGCTGAAATTTGTTCCGAAGTGGCTGAGATATCTTCAATTTGGTCAGTAAATGCTTGCACAGACTCTGTAATGGAATCAAATGCATCACCGGCTTCATGAATTTTTGCTACACCATCCTGGACTGATGCTAATCCTTCATGCACAGCAGCTGCTACATTTCTTGTATCCGTTTGAATTTCATTTGTGATGGCAACAATTTGGCCAGCAGATTGATTAGATTCTTCAGCAAGCTTTCTTACTTCATCTGCTACAACCGCGAAGCCTTTGCCATGCTCACCAGCTCGTGCTGCTTCGATGGAAGCATTGAGTGCCAGTAAATTTGTTTGTTCAGTAATAGCCGTAATTACTTTTGTAATTTGCCCGATTTCTTCAGATTGCTTACTTAGCTTTTGTGTTAAATTGGCAATCCGTGTAGTTGATTCAGAAATTGTATCCATCTGCTCTTTGGCAGTTGAAATAGTTTTCCCCCCGGTATTGGCAAGCTGAGTCATATTTATAGCATTGTGATGCAAATTTTGAGTAGCCTCAGCAATTCGTTGTACACCAGCAGCTGTTTCGTCCATAGCTAGAGCACTTTGTTGAGAAGCACTAGCAGATGAAGATAAATGGTTTGACGTGTCTTGTACTCGATGTGAAATGTCGCTTGATGTTGTTGTCACTTCTACAGTGCTTGCGGAAAGTTCTTCAGAAGCAGCAGATAATTGTGTAGCATTGTCCTGAACATTTTTAAGCAGTACAGATAAATTCTGTTTTAATGCATTCACAGCTGTGGCAAGTGTACCAATCTCATCTTTTGAGTTATGTTCAAGCTGAGCAATCGTTAAGTCACCGTGTGCTAATGTATCGGCTGTGTCAATTACTTTACGAAGCGGTTGAATGATGTAGTGTTTTACAAAATATATAAAATATAAACCAACAATTACACTTAAAACAAGTAAGGCAATAGAAATAATAATAGCTCGAGCAACTGTTTGGACAACACTGCTTTTAACCTTTTGCAGCTGTTCGTCATGATATTTTAATAAATCATTTGTCAGAGTATAAATTTCTTTGTTGCTTTTTGTAACTTCTCCATTTATGTATGATAAAGCTAAATCTGTCTTTCCACTATTAAATGCTTGCACTGCTTTATCAGAACTTGTTAGTAAATCTTGCTGTAATTCGGTTACTTGCTTCATAATATTTTTTGTGTAATCGGAACGAACAATGCCTGAAAGCTCTTGAATCGTCTCAGGTAATAGTTTTTCATAACGTTCTAAATTTGATTTTGTCGTCTCATCCTTACTATTTAGAATATAGGAACGTAAAAAGAGCCCTTGTGAAGCAAGCTCTTGCTGTATTTTCTCTGTTAATTGAATTTGCACGATTCTGTGATCAAGTACCTCTACTAGATCTCCTTCAACCGACTTAAATTGAAAAAATGCAATAATACTTGATATTAAAAGTAAACAGGTGAGTGAAATAAAGCCTATATTTAGTTTTTTTCGAACGGTCATATTCGTTCCTACTTTCTTTTGTGTATTAGAGAATGAGTGTTCTAAAATTACTATAACTTGATATTTTTACAAGGTCAATACTTGATAAATACTCAAAAGTAGGCAGTTTAATCTCCTTTTTTGGTATGTGAAGAGGGTTATTTTCCCTATTATATAATTTCAAAACTCCTTTCAACATTTTTCTTTTTCTCTGAATTGATTGACAATTCTTGTGGTTTGGCATAGAATAAGGCTAACTTTTTTGTTCGATACAAGGTAGTTGGTCTCGGGAGCGAGGTCAGCCTTAGAACAGATGAGCTGAGTTTAGATGAGAATAGCTGAGAAATTGTTGAATAAGATTAGTAGTATAAGTGTGCAATTTAGAGAGTCAGTGGATGGTGCAAACTGATTTGTAGCTTATGTGAATGGACTTATGAGAGTCGCTAATTATTAATAGCGAACGGATTCCCCACGTTATAGGGGGGTGCTTCAACTTAGATAAAAGATACGTCAATTTAACAGGCGAACTAAGGCCAAGCACATAAGGGAGAGCAAATATGCTCTAATATGAGGTGGCAACGCGGTCATGATCGTCCTCTGCAATTAGGAAAAATCCTATTTGCAGAGGACTTTTTTTGTTGCTTCTAATTGCAAGGGGATGAATGCTTCGCTTTCGCACAGAAACCAATTGTTGCCCCGACGTCCCCAGGAAAGCACCCAGTTGGAACGGAAATCAGCCCTACGCTTTGATGATGATCCTTTTTTAACAAGAACCGATTCAGCTGCTAAACATTTGTAAGTTAAACGGTAGTGAATTTTTAGGAAAAGGAGCTTGGTAATTATGCAATCGACGAGTTCAAGAACAAAAATGAAAACTATTAATGCTGATTCTTTAACACCGATTTTAATTTTTAGACGCCTGCAAGGGAACCGTAAATTTTTGCTTGAAAGTTCAGCACAGCATGAGGGAGCAGGACGTTTTTCTTTTATCGGTGCAAATCCGAGAAAAACGTATAAAGGCTTTGGAGATGAAATTCAGGAATACTCATATAAGACGGGAAACACATATACACATAAGGGCGATATGTTTGTTTTACTGAAAAGATTAATGCCACGTATCTCCAATACGACACAATTCCCGTTTTCAGGCGGAGCTGTTGGTTATGTTGGTCATGGGACAACAACGATATTATCGACTGCTCAGGATAAAGTGCAGCTACCAGATGTGCATTTCCACGTGTATGAGACTGTCATTGTGTTTGATCATGTAACAGATGAAGTTACTTTGATTCATACGAATATTGATGCAGAGAAAAAAGAACCAAATTTAGAAGATTTAGCAGAGCAGCTTCTAAAAGGTAGAGAGGGTGAGGATACAGCTTGTAGTTACGAACCTTTTGAATCGACTACGAATGAACAATTTACAACATCTCTTACATCTAGCAAAGCTACTTTAGATGAAGATATTACAAGAGTCGTCCTATCAAAGTGTTTTTTAGCAAATTTACAAGGAGATGCTTTCGCTTTATATCGTCAATTACGTAAAAAACATCCTGCTCCGTATATGTATTATGTAGAGTTTGAGGATCATGTTGTTTTAGGAACATCTCCTGAAAGCCTAATTCGAGTACAAGGTGAGCGTGTGATTGCGACACCAACAGATGGGACATATCCTAGAGGTTCCACAAAAGGTCAAGACTTAGAACAGGAACGAAAGCTCTATGAAAACACAAATATTAGAAAGTCACATGCTGTACTTGTTTCTGCCGTGCGACAAGAGTTACAGTCTGTGTGCTTCCGAGATTCCATTCAAGTCATTGAGGCGATGAGAATTGAGCGTTCAAAGCATGCATTACACATGACATCGAGAGTTGAAGGGCAAATATTACCGATGCTTCATGCACTTGATGTATTAGCTGCAACGTTACCACCCTTTGCATCAATAGGTATTCCAAAGGATCAGGCAAAAGACTATTTAGAAAAATCTAGTCAAACTTCAGGGATTTTTGGAGGAGCTCTCGGATTTATTGGTTTTAACGGTCATCTTGATTTTGCTTTAACAGGAAAATCCATTGTTATAGAAAATGAAACGATGCATATGCAATCAACTGTAACGGTGACCAAATACACAAACGTCAAAGAAGTATTAAAACAGGTAGAAAAAGACGAACAGGAATTTTTACAGCTACTTGAAAAAGAAGGAGGTCAACACTAATGGACGGTATTCGTCAAAAAGTTCAACAACGAGAGCATTTAATGTATGAGGAAATGCTACAGGCAGCAAACTGGATGTTCCAAGATGACACACCGAAGGAACAAATCGCAAGCTTTTTAACGGCACTATCTGTCAAAGGTGAAACAGCACATGAAGTAGCGGCATTAGCCACAATTATGCGTTCCTTTGCATTAGACGTACCAGCCAAAGCAGGTGTCTATATGGATAATTGCGGTACTGGAGGGGATGGTCTTAATACATTTAATATAAGTACAACTTGCGCCTTTGTATTAGCAGGGGCAGGTGTCAAAATGGCGAAGCACGGCAATCGTAAAATTTCTTCGGCATCAGGAAGCTCGGATGTTTTAGAAGCACTCGGTATTCATACGAATATTTCCATTGAACAAACTGTTGATCTGTTAGAGAAAGAAGGAATAGCCTTTTTATATGCTCCAAATGTCCATCCGAAATTAAAGAGGATTGGCGAGGTACGTCGGGCACTAGGTAAGCCAACAATATTTAATCTTGTCGGTCCACTCACGAATCCAGTGCCTCTATCGACGCAATTTACAGGCATTAACCGTCCTAATTTTGTCATGGAGTATGCTTCCGTATTACAAATGCTCGGGCGTGAACGAGCAATGGTCGTTTCTGGGCCACTAGGTTTGGATGAGGCTTCTTTAGCTGGTCAAAATACTTTTGTCCTAGTAGATAAGGGTGACTTAATTCCATTTTCATTAACTGCAGAGGATGCGGGTCTTCGCTATGCCCCATTAGAGGCTATTCGTGGAGGTAATGCAGATGAAAATGCTGCGATTATGCGTAAATTATTAGCTGGTGAACAAAGTGCTTATTTTGACACAGTTTTATTGAATACTGGTATTGGGTTGTTCAGCTATGGAATGGCTGAAACCGTTAAAGAAGGTGTAGAAATGGCGAAGGATAGTATTTTTAGCGGGCGTGCACTACGAAAATTAGAGGCAGTCGTTGCTTATAGTGAGCATATTAAAGAAGTGGAGGTCCGACAATGAATATCTTAAATAAAATTCTCGAACAAAAAAAGCTAGAAGTTAGTGCGTTACTTGAACAGCCCGACCCGTTAGCTAATTTTACAGAAAAGCTGCGTCCGTCATTATTTGAACGATTGAGAAAAGCTGAAACATTACAGGTTATTTCTGAAATGAAGCGTGCTTCCCCCTCGAAGGGGCTAATCGCAGAAGGGGCAGATCCGGTTGCGCAGGCAAAAGCTTATGCAGAAGCTGGAGCAGCGGCCATTTCTGTTTTAACAGATAAACAGTTTTTTAAAGGCTCCTTTGATGATTTAGCGGCAGTTGCAACTGCTGTTCAAACGCCACTTCTTTGTAAGGACTTTATGATCGATCGTGTGCAAATTCGATTTGCAAAGGCATCAGGTGCATCTATTATTTTACTAATTGTAGCCGCGTTAACAGATGAGGCATTACGTGACCTGTATAGCTATGCAACAAGCTTAAATCTAGAGGTGTTAGTTGAGGTGCATGATCTTGAGGAGCTTGAACGTGCTATTGCAGTTGGTGCCAAATTAATTGGCGTCAATAACCGTGATTTACGTACCTTTGAGGTGAGCTTAGAACGGACACGTGAAATTGCTAAAGCTTTTCCGTTCGAAGAAGAGAAAGTATTAATAAGTGAAAGTGGGATTTGGACGCAAGAAGACGCTAAAGTGGTGGCAACCATGGGAGCTAGTGGCGTTCTTGTAGGTGAGTCATTAATGCGCAGTGGTAATGCGGGTACTGCGTTAAAAAGTTTACAGGTCAATAAGATGGGGGCATCTGTATGACGAAGATAAAAATTTGTGGACTGAAGGAACAACAGCATGTGCAGGTAGCAGTAGAGGCAGGAGCAGATGCAATTGGTTTTGTCTTTGCGCCAAGTAAACGACGGGTGACGGTTGAACAGGCACAGCAATTAGCCAAACATGTGCCAGAGAGTGTTTTAAAAATTGGTGTTTTTGTCAATCCAAGTGCAGAGGAATTACGCACAGCGGTAGAAAGCGTGCCATTAGATTATGTGCAATACCACGGGGAAGAATCTCCGGAGTTTATTCGTCAGCAAGGCTATCCAGCCATTAAAGCTTTGTCCGTAAGAGGTGTTGAAGATGTTCAGGCTGCTGCAAAATATGATGCAGACTATTACTTATTTGATGCACCAGGGACAGATTTTAAAGGAGGTAGTGGTCACACGTTTGATTGGACCTTCTTAGAGATGGTAGGGATTCCTCGAGAAAAAATAATTTTAGCAGGTGGTTTGCAAGCTGAAAATATTGAAGAAGCAGTATCACTAGTGTCGCCATTTATGGTAGATGTATCGAGTGGTGTAGAGACAGACGGTGTAAAAGACATAGCCAAAATAAACGCATTTTTACAGGCAGTGCAGAAGGGGAGAGCATAATGATGAATTCAATTGCAAATAGTGTTCCGACAAAGGAAGGGCGTTACGGAAAATTTGGTGGACAATTTGTTCCGGAAACATTAATGACAGCTTTGTTGGAATTAGAAACGGCCTATGATGAGGCAATGAATGATCAAACATTTACTGAGGAACTGGCCTATTATTTACAACAATATGTCGGTCGTGAGACGCCGTTGTATTACGCAGAAAATTTAACAAAGGTGCTAGGAGGCGCGAAGGTTTATTTAAAGCGTGAAGATTTAAATCACACTGGAGCCCATAAGATTAATAATGCAATTGGTCAAGCGCTTCTTGCAAAACGAATGGGGAAAAGGAAAATAGTGGCAGAAACAGGCGCGGGACAGCATGGAGTGGCCACGGCAACTGCATGCGCATTATTGAATCTTGAATGTGTTGTATTTATGGGAGAAGAGGATATAAAACGCCAACAGTTGAATGTGTTTCGTATGGAGTTACTCGGTACCAAAGTAGAGTCTGTAGAAACAGGTTCAAAAACATTAAAGGATGCTGTTAATGCAGCACTGCGCTACTGGGTGACAAATGTTGAAGATACTCATTATATTTTAGGTTCAGCTTTAGGACCACATCCATTCCCGAAAATCGTAAGGGATTTTCAACGTGTAATTGGTGTTGAAACTAGAGAGCAGATTTTAGCTAAGGAAGGACGTTTACCAGATGCAGTCGTTGCTTGTATAGGTGGTGGTAGTAATGCAATCGGTATGTTCCATCCTTTTGTCGATGATGAAACTGTAGCGCTATACGGAGTAGAGGCTGCAGGCAGTGGCATTGAGACAGGAAAGCATGCAGCAGCAATTGCCGGTGGACAGCTAGGAGTTTTACATGGTGCATACATGTATTTATTACAAGATGAAAATGGCTTCGTGCAAGAAGCACATTCTATTTCAGCTGGTCTAGATTATCCAGGGAAGGGGCCAGAGCATTGTTATTTACATGATATAGGGCGTGTTAAATTTGATTCGATCACAGATAGTGAAGCACTTGAGGGCTTACAGTTACTAAGTAGAACAGAAGGTATACTACCAGCACTAGAAAGCTCTCATGCCATTGCCTATACAGCAAAACTCGCGAAGACAATGTCTACAGATGACATCATTGTTGTGTGCTTATCCGGCCGAGGAGATAAAGATGTTCATACTGTTCGTAAAGCATTAGGAGGAGATATGTAATGACAACACTTCAGCAGGCAATTGAACAAACGAAAATCGCTGGTAATAAAGCATTTATACCATATATTATGGCGGGCGATGGGGGTCTAGAAACTTTGAAGCCAACGATCCTAAAGCTACAGCAAATGGGGGTAACAGCCATTGAAGTGGGTATACCGTTCACGGATCCTGTAGCGGATGGGCCGACGATAGAGCAAGCAGGTGAACGGGCTTTAGCAGAAGGTGTGACATTACGTAAAGTGCTAGAAGTATTAGCTTCATTTAAAGAAGAAATTCAAGTTCCGTTAGTTGTTATGACTTATTTTAATCCTGTTTTAGCTTACGGGTTAGAGGCTTTTGCTAACGATTGTGTGGCGGGGGGCGTTAAAGGATTAATCGTTCCTGATGTACCACTTGAAGAAAGTGCCGTTTTACGTGACACATTAAATCCTCATGGTATCGACATCGTCCAGCTTGTCTCGTTAACAAGTCCACCAGAGCGAATTGCACGTATCGCGGAGGCCAGTCAAGGTTTTGTCTATGCTGTGACAGTCAATGGAATCACAGGGGCTCGCACAAGCTTTGCTAATGATTTAAAGGATCATTTTGCTCGCTTACGTGAAGCAAGCCAAATACCAGTACTGGCTGGCTTTGGCATTTCCACTCCCGAACAAGTGGTAAGCATGGGGGCACTTAGTGATGGTGTAATCGTAGGTAGTGCAATCGTGACAGCATTGCATGAAGGGAAATTAGAGAAGGTTGAAGCATTAGTTTCTGTTTCAAAAGGTGTGCTTGAGAAGTCTACTCTTTAATAGAGTGGGCTTTTTTCTTTTGAGACTGATAGATATAAGTAGAAACGACGGACTGCCACAAATTGACAGGTAAAACTATCATTCTGACGGATAGTGCGGATAGGCTAGATTTTAGGTATAATAGCTTTCGTAAGGAAGTGAAAAGATGATTCTATCGAAAAAGAGATGGCAGGTAGAGCGCCCAGACGCTAAGCTTGTCCAAACATTACAAAATGACCTACAACTTTCTGCGATTGCAGCGAAAATTTTAGCAGCACGAGGCTGCGAAACAACTGCTGACGCAGAGAGCTTATTAAATATGACAGAAACAAGTATCCACGATCCGTTTTTAATGCATGGTATGGCAGAAGCTGTGGCACGAATTGAGCAAGCGCTTGAAAACGGAGAGAAAATCCTAGTATATGGCGATTATGACGCGGATGGTGTCACTAGCACGACGGTAATGCTGAATGTGTTGTTTGATCTCGGTGCCGATGTTTCGTTTAAAATACCGAATCGTTTTATTCACGGCTATGGACCGCATGAAGCACTATTTCGTGAAGCGTATGACGAGGGCGTTCAGCTAATTATTACAGTTGATAATGGTATTTCAGGCATTGAACCGATTCGTGTCGCGAAGGAACTAGGTATGGATGTTATCGTTACAGATCACCATGAACCAGGCGATGAATTACCACCTGCCGATATTATTTTACATCCTCGTATACCAGAAGGACACTATCCATTTGGCGAGCTTGCAGGTGTGGGTGTAGCTTTTAAGTTAGCTCATGCTCTATATGGAGAACTACCAACGCATTTAATTGAATATGTCGCTGTTGGAACAGTAGCGGATTTAGTACCATTAGTTGATGAAAACCGCTACCTAGTAAAACGAGGAATAGAAGAAATGCGCCGTTCACTCAGCCCTTGGGTACAAGCAATGTGTGAAGTAGCCAGTGCAGAGCAAGCTAAAATTAACGAAGAAACAATCGGTTTTTACTTTGGACCGCGCTTAAATGCAGTTGGTCGACTTGGAGAAGCAGCCCCAGGTGTAGAGCTATTAATGGCTGAGGATAATGCTAAGGCAACAGCATTGGCAAAACAGCTTAATACGTGTAATAGTGAGCGCAAAGATATTGTAAAGAGTATTACAGATGAGGCCATTGCTCTCATTGAATCAGATAAAAAAATTGGGGACTCACTCGTTTTAGTTATTGTGGGAGAAGGTTGGAATGCTGGGGTAGTAGGGATTGTCGCATCTCGTCTTGTAGAGCTTTATTATCGTCCAACAATTGTACTGTCACTAGACTATGAAAAAGGAACAGCTAAAGGCTCAGCTCGTAGTATTGAAGGCTTCCATTTGTATAATGAACTAGCGAAGAATCGAGATATATTACCTCATTTTGGTGGGCATCCTATGGCAGCGGGGATGACATTATCTATTGAGCATGTGGATGAATTAAGATCACGCTTAGATACTCAAGCAAAAGCTTGTTTATCAGAAGAACAATTAACACCAGTACTCAATATTGATATCCCATTAAAAATGGATGAAATTTCAGCAGATGCGATTGAAGAAATTTCAACGCTTGGTCCATATGGTACGGATTTTCCAAAGCCTGTTTATGTGCTCGAAGATGTAGAAATATCCTCCATGCGGAAAATTGGGGCAGCAGAAAATCATATAAAAATGGAATTGACGGATGGCTATGAAAAATTGGATAGTGTCGGTTTCAATAAAGGACATTTACACGACGAGCTAACATATGGAATAAAAGTATCGTTTACTGGGGATTTACAAATTAACGAGTGGCAGGGACGTAAAAAAGCACAATTTATGATAGAAGATGTCCAAACTACTGAATGGCAATTATTTGATATTCGTGGTATACGACAAACATCACGCTGGTTAAATACGGTCCCAAAAGAGGAGGCAACATTCATCGCCTTCCGTTCAGAGACGGTGACCTATTACCAATCACTTTTTAGTGTACCGATCCTAGCAGTGGATCCTACGCTTTCAAATGTAAAACAAAGCAATTATATCGTGCTATTAGATTTGCCACAAAATGTTCAAATGTTAGAAAATGTATTACAAAAAACAGCATCTTCCCGTATTTATGCACACTTTTACATGCCTGATTCACAGTATTTCAATGGATTGCCTACGCGTGAGCAATTCTCCTGGTATTATAAGTTTTTAAAAAATCGCCCTGCTTTTCCACTGAATATGCATTTGGCTGAATTAGCAAAGCATACAGGTTGGCCATTAGATGCATTAAAATTTATGACACAGGTGTTTTTTGAGCTTGGTTTTGTTAAAATGGAGAGTGGACTGACGACTGTCAACGTGAATGCACCAAAACAGGCACTTACAGAGGCACCGTCTTACAAACAGCGTTCAGAACAGATTGAAATGGAGCAGAAGCTTGTATATGCCCCTTATATAGAATTAAAACAATGGTTTGATGAACGATTACATTAATATACGAAAAAGTTTCGTAGGAGGAACAATAATATGGATTTAAAGCAATACGTAACAACGGTTGAAAACTGGCCGAAAGAGGGCATCAGCTTCAAAGATATTACAACAATTATGGATAACGGTCCTGCATACAAATATGCAACAGATCAAATCGTAAGTTACGCAAAAGAATTAGGTGCTGAAATTATAGTAGGTCCTGAGGCTCGAGGCTTCATTATCGGATGTCCAGTTGCATATGCGCTTGAAATTGGTTTTGCGCCTGTTCGTAAGCCAGGAAAATTACCACGTGAAGTGATAAGTGCTGACTACGGGCTTGAGTACGGTAAAGATACGCTTACAATGCACAAAGATGCAATTAAACCAGGTCAAAAAGTATTAATCTGTGATGATTTACTTGCGACAGGTGGTACAGTTGAAGCGACTGTACGTTTAATTGAACAATTAGGTGGTCAAGTTGTTGGCTGTGCATTCCTTATCGAATTAACAGAGCTAAACGGTCGTGCAAAACTTGGCGACATAAACATAAAAACACTTATTCAATATTAATAAATGATTGGTTACTTGCTAAATGAATTGGTTGATTGGAGTTCATTGGCATAATAGTTCTTCAACAGAATGAAAAGCGTCACATTTTTGTGGCGTTTTTTTTATTTATGATTTATATGAGGAATATCGAATAAAGATATTTTAAATTAATTATTAAGGGGGAGTTAGCTTTGTCATATTATGTAATTGATGCTTTTACAGAAACAAAATTTGGTGGTAATCCAGCAGGCGTAGTGATCCATGAAAATTTAGATGAAGAGTTTATGCAGAAATTTGCTGCAGAAGTTCGATTTTCAGAAACAGCATTTATTAAAAAAATAGACAATGAAAATTTTGATATAAAGTTTTTTACGCCGACTGCACAGGTTGAGCTTTGTGGACATGCTACAATTGCATCCTTCAAGGCATTATTAGACAGTTGTGCTATTGAAGATAATAATACATATTTTATGAAAACACTCGCTGGCACACTTACTGTTGTAGTGAATCAATCATTTATCATGATGGAGCAAGCTGAACCTCAGTTAGGAAAAATATTCGATGATTATGATATTTTGTCTAACCTTTTCAAGATTGATAAAAGCCAAATAGGAGATATAAATTTCAATTTAGTGCCTCAAGCTGCAAGCACTGGTCTTTGGGATATAATGCTTCCAATAAAAACAAAGGATGATTTGTATGCGTTAAATCCTGATTTTAAAGCACTCGCTGAATATACAAAGATTAATAAAGTGGGAGGCGTTCATGCATTTACGCTCGACACAGAAGAAGGGATAGCAGAGAGTAGGAACTTTTGCCCACTCTACGGTATTGATGAGGAAGCCGCAACGGGTACTTCAAATGGGCATTAACTTATTATCTTTTTCATAACCACATACTAAATGAATTTGATCAAGAGTACTCGTTCTTTCAAGGGCATAGTATGGGCAGACCTTCTAACATCCTTACAAAATTAATAAATAAAAATAATCCAAGAGTTATGGTAGGAGGGCAAGCAATTATTTTGTCAAAAGGGGAACTGTGCTAGGTTGACTTCTTACTTCGGCAAAACGAGTGGTTGATTTCCGTTCCGACCGAGCGCTTTGTTGCTGTCGCTTCGCTTTCGCACAGAGCAAAGCTTCCTGGGGGCGTCCGATGAGCCGCTTCACTCGCTCTGCTCGCTCCAGGGTCTCATCTGTGACGCTAATCCCCGAGGAGTCGCTCAGTCTCCACTCCAATCAACTACTTCACTTGGCATCTCACTCTAATTTATGGTGAAAACATAGCGACAGCAACAAATGATTTTGTGCTAAAGCAGAGCCATACTTCATTTAATATGACACCTTAATTTCAGTGGGATATTAGTTTTAGAACAGCATGAAGAATCCAATTTGATCAATCATTTTCAAAATGGATTCTTAAAATGCTAGTAACTATTGTTTATGTCTACTTTTTTATTCTTCATCATAAGATTGAATTATTTTTTGCATAGTTTTCAATGTTTCATAAAAATCCTCGTATTTCTCTATGCCAATATCATTGATAATTCTTTCTTGGATATCTTCCCAAATTGGAGCTGCCTCGTTTAATTTTTCAACCCCTTTTTCAGTTAGTGTAATGACCTTTGTTCGAGCATCTTGCGGATCTCTCGTAATATCCACATAGCCATTTTGCTTTAACAAGTTAACATTGCGTGTAATGGTTGTTTGATCGAGCAGCAAAATTTCACCTAGTCTACTTATAGAAACTGATTGTTGATGGTCGATATTTGCTAGCATGGAGTATTGTGTAACTTTTAAGCCAGTGGGCAGTAGTAATTTATCATACAGTTGTGTCACGACTCTTGTTTTTTTTCGAAGGTTTGCACATACACATATTTGTGTGTAATCTATATTTTTCATTGCTCCGTACTCCTTTTCGAGTTGGTTCAATATTATAGTAGCCTTATTGATTTATTTTGTTAAGCTGGAAAATGTTCCTTGACAGTAATAAATGCGATTACTAAGATTATATATGTATATACATGCTTTAGAAAAGTATTTATCAAAGTAATATATGCATATACATATATTGAGCTGTAATCTTTTTCATTAAAGAGTATTTCAAAAAACTTTCAAGAAATGAAGGTGTTAAGATGAAGCGTATTCATTACAGTTGGTTTATTTTGGTTATAACATTTTTCTCAATTATTGTTGCAGGGATTACAATGTCATCATCAGGAGTTTTTATAGATTCCTTTGAAAAAGAATTTAATTGGGATCGATCTTTAATTGCCTTAGCTTTTGCAGTGAGTCTATTTTTATATGGTTTTTCAGGCCCGTTTATGGCGGCATTACTAGAAATAGTAGGATTAAAGAAAATGATGCTAGGTGCGATGGCTACATTATTCATAGGCATGATGCTTACGCTTTTCATGACACAGTCATGGCAATTAATTATTATATGGGGCTGTATTATTGGCTTAGGAGCAAGTGTCTTTTTAACTGTGTTAAGTCCTTATGTAGCCAATCGTTGGTTTGTGAAAAGCAGAGGGTTGGCCGTAGGGATTTTAACGGCAAGTACTGCAACAGGGCAGTTAATTCTCCTTCCTATATTAGCAATTATTATTGAGCATTATTCTTGGCGATGGGCGATTGGATTAATTCTCATTTTAAGTATTGTTATGTTCATCACTATTTCTATATTTATTAAAAATAAACCACAGGATATAGGAATTCTTCCTTATGGGATGGAAGAAGATCTAGAAATGCAACAAGAGAATCATAAGAAAAACCCGATTAGTATTGCTTTTAACGGTTTATTTGAGGCTATAAAGAAGAAAGAATTTTGGTTACTAGCGGGAAGTTTTTTTATTTGCGGGCTTTCAACGAGTGGGTTAGTTGGTACTCATTTCGTTTCTTACTGTATTAGCTTTGGTGTGCCTTTAATAACCGCTGCATCCTTTCTTTCTTTTATGGGAGTGTTTAATCTCGTTGGCACCACTTTATCAGGATGGTTGTCTGATCGATTTGATAATCGATGGTTATTGTTTTGGTATTACCTTTTAAGAGGAGCGTCTTTGCTTATACTCCCGTATGCATTAATGCAAGGCTCACTCACATTACTGACAATCTTTACGATATTTTATGGATTAGATTGGATTGCTACAGTACCTCCAACGATTAGTATTTCAAGACAAATTTTTGGTACAAATAAAAGTGGCATTATTTATGGGTGGATTTTCGCTTCGCATCAAGCAGGAGCTGCAGTTGCTGCTTATGGTGGAGGCCTTATTTATAAGTTTTTCGATTCATATACTTGGGCCTTTTTCCTTGCTGGGATGTTCTGTGCATTGGCAAGTTTATTTGTCATCATCGTAAAAAAACAAACACCTCATCAAGCCAATACTTGATAACTAGGTTACTCGCTTTCCTGTGGGTGCGATTCGTCGATTTTCGAAATTTTATCAACGATCGGCATTTTGGAGCATCGAGACGTTCCTCCGATTTTGTTTGATGCTGCCGCTTCGTTAACACTACGCTTTCGCACAGAAAACAATTGTCCAACTTATATTGGAATTCGCCGCTAAAAGTGTGAGTTTCGCCGCTAACCAAAGGACTAACGCCGCCAAAACATAAAATTGCGCCGCTAACCAAGCAAGGAACGCCGCAAAAACCTGAAATTCTGCCGCTTCGCTTTCGCGCAAAAAAAATCGGCTTCAACTTTTTTGTTTAAAATCTTTTTGACATCGACTAAACAAAAGTTTATAATGTAAACAAATATAACAAAAGGTGATGCTATGAATGAAAGAGAACAGGCGGTCCTTGCATTAATTCGCCAGAATCCGTTTATGTCTCAGCAAGAGATGGCAGATAAGATGAATCTATCTAGACCAGTCCTTGCTAATTTAGTGTCGAGCTTAACGAAGCAGGGGAAAATTGTAGGGCGTGCTTATATTTTGCCAGAGGAAAATGAAATTATTTGTATCGGTGGAGCCAATCTTGACCGAAAATTTCATGTAAAGGGGAATGTCCAATTAGGTACATCCAATCCTGCTAGCTCTTCATTTAGTGTAGGTGGTGTTGGCCGTAACATTGCTGAAAACTTAGGCAGATTAAATCATCAGGTAACAATGCTGACTACTGCCGGCAAAGATGCTGATTGGCAAGTGATTCAAGAAGCTTCAGAGCCATTTATGAATTTACGTTATGTGGAGCAGCTACCTGACGCTTCGACTGGTTCCTATACTGCGGTTATGGATGAGCAGGGCGAGCTAGCTTTAGCGGTAGCAAATATGGAAGTATATGATCTTTTATTGCCAAGTTTGCTAAAAAAACATGAGGCAATGCTGATGAATGCGGGCTGCTTTATTATGGACTTAAACTGTCCAAAGGAAACAGTGGCTTACATACAGCAGGTTGCGATTGCACGTGACATTCCATTTGTCATCGTACCGGTATCTTCACCAAAAATGAATCGATTACCGGATACGTTGCAAGGTGTAACGTGGTTTATTTGTAACACAGATGAAGCAGAGACGATTGTAGGTCATAAAATCGAAAACTCTGCGCATTATGAAAAGGCTTTACAGCAACTTCTTACATTAGGTGCTGAACATGTAATTATTACAGCGGGTAGCAAGGGTGTGTATGCAGCTTCAACTACAACCATACCAAGTCATTTCTCAGCGAAAGCTATAGAAAAAATTGAAGATGTAACAGGTGCAGGAGACGCCTTTGTCAGTGCTGTAATTCACAGCTGGCTTACTGGTCAATCCTTTGCAACTTGTATTGATGCAGGCTTAACGAATGCCAAAAATACGCTTGCATCCCCATATACAGTAAGACCTGAGCTATCAGTTGATTTGTTAAACAGTGAAATGGAGGAATAACAACATGAAAGAATTCATCGTATTATCAGAAGAAGTAAAAGCAGGACAAGCAAAAGGCTTACCAATCGTAGCATTAGAATCAACAATTATTTCTCACGGAATGCCATA
Source organism: Lysinibacillus sp. NPDC093190 (assembly GCF_050280425.1). NCBI lineage: Bacteria > Bacillati > Bacillota > Bacilli > Caryophanales > Bacillaceae > Lysinibacillus > Lysinibacillus sp. NPDC093190. The sequence continues at coordinate 45,703 of NZ_JBNNVG010000024.1, forward strand.
TCCACAAAATGTACAAACAGCACGTGAAGTAGAACAAATAGTTCGTGATAATGGTGCAGTACCAGCAACTATTGCATTAATCGATGGTAAAATCAAAATTGGTTTATCAGATGAAGAACTTGAAATGTTCGGTAATGCACAAGATGTAGCAAAAGCATCTCGTCGTGACTTAGGCTATCTTTTAGCAACAAAAAAATTAGGAGCGACAACTGTAGCTGCAACAATGATTTGTGCGGAGCTAGTTGGTATTGAAATTTTTGTAACTGGCGGTATCGGTGGCGTACACCGTGGTGCTGAAACAACAATGGATATTTCAGCAGATTTAGAAGAATTAGCACAAACAAATGTTGCTGTAATTTGTGCGGGTGCTAAGTCTATTTTAGATATTGGTTTAACTTTAGAATATCTTGAAACAAAAGGTGTGCCAGTCGTTGGGTACGGTACTGATGAACTACCAGCATTCTATACACGTCAAAGCGGTTTTGATGTAAACTTCAAGATTGATACACCAGAGGAAGTGGCAGAAATGCTACGTGCAAAATGGCAATTAGGCTTAAAAGGTGGAGCTGTCATTGCTAACCCAATTCCAGAGTCTGAAGCACTTGAGCATTCATTCATTACAGGAATTATTGAAAAAGCTCTTGTAGAAGCAGAAGAAAATGGTATTCAAGGTAAAAACGTGACACCATTCTTACTTGGAAAAGTTAAAGAATTAACAGAAGGTAAAAGCCTGGATGCCAATATTGCATTAGTAAAAAATAATGCAGTAATTGGTACAAAAATTGCTGTAGCGTATAATAAATAAGTAACAACTATGATACGATAAGAGAGACTCTTTGCGAAATATTGCATTCGCAAAGGGTCTTTTTATTCATTATGGAGAATATTTTTTCCATTTTTCACATTGTTCACGAGAATAACTAAACAAAATGACACAGTTACTTTACAATAGCCCATAAAATTTTATACAATTAAGTTTATATCTAATCTGAAAAATTTGACGGGCAAGGTGGACATGTTATGGCGAAAGAGCAAATTTTGACTCCTGAGGACGTTTTTGAGTTAGTCAAATCCTACATGAATGATGAAAATGTCGCATTCGTGAAAAAAGCATATGAATTAGCAAGGGATGCCCATATTGAGCAATTCCGAAGCTCAGGTGAACCGTATATTATTCACCCTGTGCAAGTAGCTGGTATTTTAGCTGAATTACAAATGGATCCTGAAACAGTTGCGGCTGGTTTTTTACATGATGTTGTCGAGGATACGGATTTTACGCGCGACGATTTGGTTCGTGAATTCGGCGAAGAGGTTGCGATGCTTGTAGACGGTGTAACAAAGCTAGGGAAAATTAAATATTTATCTAAAGAAGCGCAACAAGCAGAAAATCATCGAAAAATGTTTGTAGCTATGGCCCAGGATATACGTGTCATTTTAATTAAACTGGCAGACCGTCTACATAATATGCGCACGTTAAAGCATTTACCAGCAGAAAAACAACGCCGTATTTCTAAAGAAACGCTTGAAATTTTTGCACCACTTGCGCATCGTCTTGGGATTTCGACTGTTAAATGGGAGCTTGAGGATACAGCACTTCGTTATTTAAATCCACAGCAATATTATCGCATTGTCAGTCTTATGAAGAAAAAACGTGATGAGCGTGAAGCATATTTAGAAAATGTAATGGCTGAAATGAAGTCACAGCTTACAGAGGTTGAAATTGAAGCGGATATTTATGGTCGCCCAAAACATATTTACAGTATTTATCGTAAGATGGTGTTACAAAAGAAACAATTCAACGAGATTTATGATTTATTAGCCATTCGTGTACTTGTCGATAGTATTAAAGATTGCTATGCCGTACTTGGGATTGTGCATACATTATGGAAGCCGATGCCTGGACGTTTTAAAGATTATATTGCGATGCCAAAACAAAACCTATATCAATCACTGCATACAACAGTAATTGGTCCTTATGGTGACCCACTAGAAGTCCAAATTCGTACGAAGGAAATGCATAAAATTGCGGAGTACGGGATTGCAGCGCATTGGGCGTATAAGGAAGGTAAAAAAGTTGATAATGAAAAACAAAATGTCGACCAAAAATTAACGTGGTTCCGAGAAATTTTAGAATTCCAAAACGAATCTTCTAATGCTGAAGAATTTATGGAATCGTTAAAGTTTGATTTATTCTCTGATATGGTCTACGTCTTCACACCTGAAGGAGATGTCATTGAATTACCAGCAGGCTCTGTACCAATCGACTTCGCATACCGTGTGCATTCAGAAGTTGGAAATCGTACAATTGGCGCGAAAATCAATGGTAAAATGGTACCGCTTGATACACCGTTAAAAACGGGAGATATTATTGAAATTTTAACTTCTAAGCAATCATTTGGTCCGAGCCGTGATTGGCTGAAAATAGCTCAATCCTCACAGGCGAAAAATAAAATAAAGCAGTTTTTCAAACGTCATCTTCGTGAGGAAAATATCATCAAAGGTAAAGAGATGATAGAAAAGGAAATCCGTGCACAAGATTTTGATGTAAAAGAAACAATGTCAGCGGAAAACTTGAAGCGTGTATGTGAAAAATTTAACTATACAAATGAAGAAGATATATATGCAGCTGTCGGCGTGAATGGAATTACAGCTCAGCAAGTTGTTAATCGTCTAGCGGAAAAACGTCGCAAAGAGCGTGAACAGGAAGAAGCGCTTGAAAAAATTGAACAAAAAATGAAAAACCCTATTCCACAAAAACGTACGGAATCGGGCGTTATCGTAAAAGATATCGACAATATGCTTATTCGACTTTCTCGTTGCTGTACGCCAGTTCCTGGAGATGAGATTGTAGGCTTCATTACGAAAGGTAGAGGTGTTTCAGTGCACCGTGCAGACTGTCCAAATATTCAAGTCGATGATGAGCAGGAGCGCTTAATAGAAGTTGAATGGGAAAACGGACTTACTCCGGAGAAAAAAGAATACCCTGTCGATATTGAAGTTTCAGCATTCGACAGACCAGGTATTTTAAATGAAATCATGCAAATTGTTAGCGAAACGAAAACGAATATTTTAGCAGTGAGTGGTCGTGCAGATCGTGATAAAATGGCAACGATTCATTTAACGATTTCGATTTCAAATATTTCGCATTTGCATAAAGTAGTGGAACGTATTAAGCAAACACCTGATATATATTCAGTACAACGTGTTATTAACTAATTGGGATGGTTGGACAGTAGCAACTTTATTATGTACTGAAGGTGGATCTTCTGGTGCATTCAAAGCGAGAATTGAGGTTTTAAAGAATGAAAGTAGTTTTACAGCGTAGTAAAGCAGCCTCTGTTACGGTTGACGGAAAAGTAACGGGAGCTATTGATAGCGGTTATGTTCTTCTAGTTGGCATTACACACGAGGACACGCAAGAGGATGTTGTATATTTAGCAAAAAAAGTAGCTAATCTCCGCCTTTGGGAAGATGCTGATGGAAAAATGAATCATTCCATTCTAGAGCAAGGAGGGGCTATTCTATCCGTCTCGCAATTTACATTGTATGGGGATGCAAAAAAGGGGAATCGTCCAAGTTTTACAAGTGCAGCAAGACCAGAAGTTGCGGAGCCGTTATGGGAGGCTTTTAATAATGCCTTACGTGAACACGGTTTACATGTGGAGACAGGAATATTTGGTGCAATGATGGATGTTGCACTTACAAATGATGGCCCGATTACAATACTTCTTGAGTCCAAATAAATGGTACATTTCCTATGATTCCTTCATACATTAAATAGTATGGTTAGTTTTGTAGGAAGGAAGTGCATTAAAGATGACGCAAGCAGGAAGCATATCAAATCCATATTTATACGAAACTCTTAACATGATGATTGGTCAGGCAATTGTAGTGCAAACTAGGGAAAATATCCAGCAAGGAAAATTAATCTCTGTATTACCTGATGATATCGTAGTAGAGGTTAACCGTACACCTTTTTTCATTCGTATGAAGGAAATTGTATGGGTTACGTTAGCAACGAGGAAAAAATAAGCGCGCATAAAGGACTTCTATACTTATGTAATGTGAGTTGGAGGCCTTTTTTCGTTTTAGCATGTGTATAGTATTTGACAGTGAGTACTGAAGGTAAACACCATAACTTAGGATTGATTCAGTTCCATTAACTAATAACTTCTATAACGAAAGAGTCATATAAAACAATCTCGTAGTGGACTAGTAAAAATAAATAAGCTGCAAGGGAAGTACAAGTCTACTTTCCTTTGCAGCTTATTTATTTATCCCACAATCAACTATGCCGAGGCATAATTGATCTTTATTGATTCTTGTTAAAGTAATTTAAAATACCTTGGTAGATGCCGAGAGTAGCTTGTTCCCGGAATTTAGCGGTTGTAATAATACGTTCTTCACTACCATTACTTAAGTATCCTAGCTCAATGAGTACTGCTTTTTGACGATTTTCTCGTAGAACTAAATAATTTCCTTGTTGAGTCCCGCGATTCTTTAAATCGATTTTATTTGAGAGTCCATTATTTATTGCCTCTGCAAGACCTTGTTGATTACTGTTCATATAATATGAGGTGAAGCCATTAATGGAGCTATCGTCTGTTGCATCATAATGAATACTGATAAAAGCATCTGCCTCATTCTGGTGCGCAATTGATACACGTTTACGGAGTGCAATATATTCATCTGATTCTCTTGTCATAACAACATTTGCTCCAGCAGCACTCAACTTTGAAGCAAGAAGGGATGCCGTTTTCAATGTAATTTCCTTCTCATTTGTTCCACGTTGTCCTGTAGTGCCGTGATCATTTCCACCATGTCCAGCATCTACGACAATAGTTAGTCCATTTAAAGTGCCTTTCTTGCGTGGTTCAGATTTTTCTTTTTTTATCGTAGTAGCAGCTTTGCTGGACGAAGCAGTAGTAACGACCCAGTTCGCTACAAATGCAGTTTTGTCATCTATTTGTATTTCATAAAAGTCATTTTTAGCGCCTACAATAGGGTAGGTTTCACCAGCATCTACACGTGCAACAACATCAGCAGTTGTTGTTGCATCTGTCCGTAAGTTAGTCCCATTATAAATAATTGTGACAGATTCAAGCTCTGAGGAAGAAGAAGATTTAGATGTCGTATTTTCTATATTTGAAAAAGTGCCATAAAAGCTATAAACCCAGCCTGCTTTTTTATCGCTATATTGAATTTGTACCCAGTTATGCTCTTGAGACAGCACTTTAAAGGCTTGTCCTTTTGAAACAGTTCCTATTTTTTTAGTATTTAAGTCTGGATTTTGGCGCACATTAAGTGCATCTACTAAAACAGTAAATGTTGTATCTTTGTTGACTTTTTTTGTGGAAACTTCAACTTTAGGTTCATCTGTCTCAGTCTCAGCTTTAGCCTTCTTTTCAGGTAGGTCATTGATTGTAACATAGTCAGTAGATACCCAACCTACTAGTCCGTTCCAATCTATTTTCGCCCATTCGCCATTTTTTTCAATAAGTTTTGCTTGGCTGCCAATTGATAATTGTCCAAGAACTGCTGAAGATACGTCAGGCTCAGTACGGACATTTAGACGATCGACCTGTGAAATCAAGGTTTGATCAATCGTTTGTTTATCGTTTATTGAAGCTGTTAGCCAGGATGCTACCCAACCTTCGTAATCGCCTGCTTTTACTTGAATCCAATCGCCTTCACGGCTAATAGAAGTTAACGGATCACCCTCACCTAATGTCTTAATGATTGGATAAGACAGTCCAGGTCCCTCACGTAAATGAAGAATAGTTCCAGTTACTTTTAAATCACTGGTGTCGGCTAGTGCACTTTGAATAGTATTCATGCTTGGAATCGCAATCATTAGCACTAGTACGAAGATGATACTAATATTTAAAAGTTTTGTCCTCATCAGATTCCTCCTATCTTGTGCTATTTTACCATGCTTTTGTAATAGAATTCGTGGGAAAAAGGTAATGGAATTTGTTTTTTTAGCGAATGTGTGGTGAAAAAAACAAAAACAGTTGACATTGCCTTTTGTTGTGACTAACATAAAGGGTAATCAAAAAATGATTAATCGCTTATGACCAAGCAAGTAGCGTATACCTCTATTGAAGAAGAGAGGGAGAGACCTAGGCTGAAATCTTTCCTACAAAAATGTATTTCGTGAACAACACTTGAGAGGCTTTTTTCTGAAAAGTAATGCTTAGTAGGAAAAAACGGAATCGGCCGTTATCCGATTAGGAGGAGGACGCATGTATTTGATGCGTCAACTAGGGTGGAACCGCGGAAGCTTGTATAGCTCTCGTCCCTTGCATTGTGCAGGGGGCGAGGGCTTTTTTTATGGACAAAAAAATGAGAGAAGTCCAGAAGAGCTTGCTCATAAGCAATTAATAAAGGAGGTTTTTATATGAGTTTTAAAGTGCCACGAGGGACACAAGATATTTTGCCAGGTCAATCAGAAAAATGGCAAAAGATAGAAGCGATTATCCGTGATATCTGTCGTGTCTATCGCTACAATGAAATTCGCACACCAATTTTTGAGCAAACAGATTTATTTGCACGTGGTGTCGGTGAAACAACAGATGTTGTTCAAAAGGAAATGTATACATTTGAAGATCGCGGTGGCCGTTCATTAACATTACGTCCGGAGAATACAGCTGGAGTAGTTCGCGCTTATGTTGAGCATAAAATGTTTGGTGCACCTGATCAACCAGTAAAGCTTTCATATTTAGGACCAATGTTCCGTTATGAACGTCAACAAGCAGGGCGCTACCGTCAATTTGTTCAATTTGGAGTAGAAGCAATTGGTTCAGCTGATCCAGCTATTGATGCGGAAGTTATTGCACTAGCAATGGATGTATATGAATCAGCAGGTTTAAAGGATTTAAAATTAGTCATTAATTCACTTGGCGACAAAGAAACACGTGATACACACCGCACAGCACTGCTACAACACTTCGAACCACATATTCATGAGTTTTGTTCGGACTGCCAAAATCGTTTGTCAAAAAATCCACTGCGCATTTTGGACTGTAAGGTAGACCGCGAGCACCCATTAATGAAATCTGCACCGGCATTAACTGATTTTCTAACAGAGGAATCAGCAGCATATTTCGCTCAAGTTAAAACGTATTTAGATACACTTGGAATTACGTATGAGGTCGATCCAAATCTTGTAAGGGGCCTTGATTACTACAATCATACGACTTTTGAAATTATGTCAACGGCTTCTGGCTTTGGAGCAATTACTACACTTTGTGGTGGGGGGCGCTATAATGGCCTTGTGCAAGAAATCGGAGGACCAGAAGTACCAGGTATCGGTTTCGCATTAAGTATTGAGCGTTTGTTGCTTGCGCTTGAAGCTGAGGGTGTTGAATTAGACACAGCATCAGGGCTCGATGTCTATATGATTGCTATGGGCGAAGAAGCGAAGCTAAAAACGGTTGAATTAACAAGTACCTTCCGTGCAAAGGGCATTTCTACAGAGATGGATTATTTAGATCGCAAAATGAAAGCTCAAATGAAATCCGCAGACCGTTTAGGTGCGAAATATACGATTGTTTTAGGCGAAACAGAACTTGAAGAGCAAGTAGCTACTGTTAAACATATGGAATCAGGGGAACAACAAAAAGTAGCATTCTCAGAGTTAGTGAACTATCTATTAAAACAATAAACGAACACAAGCTGTTAAAACATAAAGCGTTTATATCATTACAGGATTAACTGTCCAAATGATTCAAATACCAACGTCATTTTGGACAGTTAATTCATCTAACAAAGAACTGATATCTAATTTTCAATGGCATTGATTTACTACTTAGTAGGAAGTGTATGCTACATATTTAAAATAAACGGTCCATCATCAAAAGTTATGGTGATGAGCCAAATAAATTTTGGAGGAATTAATTAAATGGCAACAAGAACACATGCTAGTAACGAACTTTCAGAAGCATTAAAAGGCGAAAAAGTCGTATTAAAAGGTTGGGTACAACGTCGTCGCGACCTAGGTGGTTTAATTTTCATTGATTTACGTGACCGTACTGGAATTACACAAGTTGTCTTTAGCCCTGATGTTGCAGAAGCACACGCACTAGCTGATAAAGTGCGTAGTGAGTATGTAATCGAAGTGGAAGGGACAGTCATTCTTCGTTCAGAAGATCAAATTAACCCAAATGTACCAAACGGTAAAATTGAGGTTGAAGCGACAAAATTAATCGTCATTAATACGGCAAAAACAACACCATTCCAAATCGAAGATCGCACTGACGTTTCTGAAGATTTACGTTTAAAATATCGTTATCTTGACCTACGTCGTCCTGTTATGTTTGATACATTCAAAATGCGTTCAGACGTTACTCGTACAATTCGAAACTTCTTACAAAATGAAGGCTTTTTAGAAGTAGAGACGCCAATTTTAACAAAATCATCTCCAGAAGGAGCTCGTGACTATTTAGTGCCATCACGTGTTCATGAAGGTGAATTTTATGCATTACCACAATCACCACAGCTATTTAAGCAATTATTAATGGTGTCTGGTTTCGAAAAATACTTCCAAATCGCACGTTGTTTCCGAGATGAAGACTTACGTGCTGACCGTCAACCAGAGTTTACACAAGTTGACATTGAAACAAGCTTTTTAACGCAAGAAGAAATTATAGAAATGAACGAACGCTTAATCCAAGCAGTTATGAAAGAAGTAAAAGGCATTGATATCCCTGCTCCGTTCCAACGTATGAAATATCAAGAAGCAATGGATCGTTACGGTTCTGATAAACCGGACGTGCGTTTTGGTTTAGAGCTTGTTGATTTAAATGACATTTTTGATGGCTGTGATTTCAAAGTGTTTGCTGATACAGTAGCACAAGGCAAGCAAGTAAAGAGTATCAACATTAAAGGTGCAGCAGATAAATACTCTCGTAAAGACATGGACGAGCTAACAAAATTCGTTGGTATTTACGGAGCAAAAGGTCTTGCTTGGTTAAAAGTAACGGAAGAGGGCTTAAACGGACCGATTGCAAAATTCTTTGACGAAGCATTAGCAGCTGCATTAATCGAACGTATGAAAGCTGAAGTGGGCGATATTTTAGTATTTGTAGCTGATCAAGCGTCTGTTGTAGCAGCTTCATTAGGTGCACTTCGTACGAAATTAGGTCAAGACTTAAGCTTAATAGATGAATCACAATTTGCATTCCTATGGATTACAGATTGGCCATTATTAGAGTACTCTGAAGAAGATGGTCGCTATAAAGCAGCACACCATCCATTCACACGTCCATTTGACGAAGATATTCAATTAATGGAAACGGATCCTTCTGCTGTCCGCGCACAAGCATACGATATCGTATTAAACGGTTATGAGCTTGGTGGAGGTTCATTACGTATTTATGAACGTGAATTACAAGAAAAAATGTTTAATTTACTTGGTTTCACAGAAGAAGAAGCAAGAGCTCAATTTGGCTACTTATTAGAAGCATTTGAATACGGTGTACCACCACATGGAGGTCTTGCATTTGGTCTTGACCGCTTTGTCATGTTACTTGCTGGCCGCACTAACTTACGTGACACAATTGCATTCCCGAAAACGGCAAGTGCTAGTTGCTTAATGACAAACGCACCGAGTGAAGTGTCTCCTGATCAATTGAGTGAGTTAAGTTTAGCCATCAAACCATTCAGAAAATAATTAGTACTTCTAAATACCTGGATTTCCTAGCAAAAACTGTTGGGAATCTAGGTATTTTTTGCTTTTTCGCAAGAATTTAGATTTTTTAAAAGAAAATAGTTTGAATTATCAGAAATGTAATGTTATTATAACTGTAATACGAATCCTGATGTGTTTGTCTAATTGCTAGCTCTACTTAACAGTTTTGACCGAACACTTTAGAATCGGGAGCTTTCATTTTGTAGTCGCAAACAAGCCCCATGCGGAGCGGGACGTTTAAAGCTGCAAAGCGGGCACCCCCCTGCGAAATGCGGGTTCAAAACGAATGTTTCTTGGCATAACGGCACAATCGGGATTCGTCATACATAATTAATAAGCACAAAAGGAGCATTTAAAATAGCTCCTTTTTTTAGTGCAAGTAATTGGTTTATTCAAAAATACAACTACAAAAAGCAGGATTCAACCTAATCCAAACTTTTGGTACGAAGGTGTTCTTAGGAATCTTCTGCTTCTAAGAGAAGTGAAAGTTAGAATAGTTTAATAGTTTGTAAATTATGTGTTGAATAAAAATTTAGAAAATATGAAAAAATCACTTTTTATTTTTGGGAAATCATCATATAATTGGTATAGACAACTATACCGAATAGAATAGTTGCTTGTTAGCTTCAGTCAAGCTCCTCAAAAACGCTTAGGGGGTGATCTATTGAAAAATACGCTTTTAATTTCCAATGTTACGATAGTCAATCATGATGAAGCACCTTTTAAGGGCAACCTACTCATTGAAAATGGTAGAATTATCAAAATAAGTAATAACTTATACGATAAGGCCGAGCGTTATATAGATGGCAAAGATAAAAATTGGTTACTGCTACCTGGCTATATTGATATGCATATACATGGCTCTGCTGGGCATGATGTGATGGATGCTACACAATTAGCATTACATCAAATGGCGCGCTCATTAGTAGAGGAAGGCGTTACAGGCTTCCTTGCTACTACAATGACGCAATCTATAGAAGCAATTGAAAGCGCTTTAGCTAATGTTGCTCAATTTGAAAGTAATGATGATGAGGCGAGTTTATTAGGTATACATGTAGAAGGGCCATATGTATCGAAAAAACGGGCAGGTGCTCAGCCAATAGAGTACATTATTTTACCGTCTACTGAGCAATTTGCATCCTGGCAGAACTTAAGTAAGCAACGCATTAAACAAGTAACAATTGCACCTGAGATAGAGGGAGGCTTTACGTTTATTGAATCGTTAAAGGATTTAAATGTTATTGCTTCCATTGGTCATTCTGATGCATTGATTGAGGAAGTGGATAAGGCAGTAGCAATGGGAGTAAGGCAGGCTACACATTTATATAACCAAATGCGCCCTTTCCATCATCGTAATCCAGGTGTCGTTGGTGCAGTGCTTTTAGAGGATCAGGTAAAGACAGAAATTATCGCAGATTTTGTGCATAGTCATCCTCAAGCTGTAAAGCTAGCCTATCGTATGAAAGGTGCAAAGGGCATTATCTTAATTACCGATGCGATGCGGGCTAAAGGCTTACATTACGGTGATTATGATTTAGGAGGTCAAACCGTTCATGTTTCTAAGGATGGGGCTCATTTATCTAATGGGGCTTTAGCTGGAAGTGTGCTAACGATGGAGCAGGCAGTAAAAAATATGAAAGCAATTACCAATTGCTCATTGCGGGAAATTGTCGCAATGTCCTCTACGAATGCTGCTAAGCAATTACAGTTAGCGACTAAAGGTCGTATTGAAGAAGGCTATGATGCAGATTTTGTATTACTGGATGAAAATTTAAATGTACAAAAAACTATTTGTCGGGGTAAAGTTGTATTTGAGAAATGAAAGTAAAGAGGCGATAAGGATGGTGCAACACTTGTTAGATAAAAATTCTCATATACCTATCTATATACAAATAGAAGAAATCATTAAACAACGGATTTATTTAGAAGAATACAAAATCGGAGAAAATATACCTTCTGAGCGAGAACTTTCTACGCAGTTTGATGTTAGTAGAATGACTGTTCGTCAATCAATCACAAATTTAGTCAATAGCGGTTTGCTGTATCGTGAAAAAGGGAGAGGTACATATGTCGCTAATCCAAAATTAGAACAACCGCTAAAAGGATTAACAAGTTTCACAGAGGATATGCGGGCTAGAGGGATGGAACCAAGCAGTAAAGTTTTACGCTTTGAGAAAATCGTACCAACAGTTGATATTGCAGGAGATTTGATGTTAGAGCCAGGCGAAGAGGTATTCTTCGTTGTACGAATTCGTAGTGCAGATTCCAAGCCAATGGCAATCGAAAGAACATATATTCCAGTAAGAGTATATCCAGAATTAGATGAAAAGAAAATAATGGGGTCATTGTATGCGTTAATCGAAGCAAAATTCCATCAAAAAATTGGAAATGCTATTCAGCAAATGGAGGCAGCTATTGTTCCAAAAGAAGATAGTAAATTTTTGCAAATCAATCATACTGCACCTGTGTTAATTATTAAACGTACAAGTTATTTATCAGATGGAGTTCCGTTTGAGCTTGTGCGAAGTACTTATCGAGCTGATCGATACAAATTCATTAGTGAAATTAAAAGGTGATTCTATGGATGCATATTTTCTAGAAATTCAAAAGCTAATGCAGGTCGTGAAGGAGCAAGAATATGCCCAAATAAAAGAAGCCGCACAATTAATTGTACAAAGGCTTCAACGCGGGGGAATTGTCCAATTATTTGGTTGTGGCCATTCTCATCTTTTAGCACAGGACGGTTTTTATCGTGCGGGAGGGCTTGTACCTGTACGTCCTATCATTATAGAACCTTTAACATTACACGCAGGAGCAATGACGTCATCTGAAAATGAGAAGGACCCGACTATCATTGAACAGTATAAAGATCATTTTGATTTTCATGAAAATGATGTTTGCATTGTTATTTCAACATCCGGGAGAAATCAAGCACCTATAGATGTAGCATTTTTAGCGAAAGAAGCAGGAGTGCTGGTCATGTCTCTGCAATCTCTTGCATATTGCGAACAGCCGAGCCGCCATCAAAGTGGACAGCGCTTAGAGGATGTAGTAGATATAGTTATCGATACGCATATACCAATAGGAGATGGTTTGCTACATCACAATGAAATACAGTATGCACCCTCCTCTACAGTTATTGGTTCAATTATTTTAAATGTATTATTCAGTGAAGTCATTGAGATCATGGCCATATCTGACGAAGTATTACCAGTTTTTAAAAGCAATAATGTTGACTCAGATTCGTCTCATAATGAGGCTATGATTGCCTATTATCAACATCGAATTAACTTTAAATGACAAGCGGAGGGATATCTATGAAGAAAATATATAAAATAACAGCGCCGGAGGGACTACATGCTAGACCCGCAGCTTTACTTGTAACTGCAGTCACACCATTTGAGTGTGATGTTCAGTTAACGTATAAAGAGAAATCGGTCAATTTAAAATCAATTATGGGTGTTATGGCACAAGGAGTAGCACCCGGAAGCATTGTAGAAATTTCAGCAGATGGGCCCGATGCTGAGAAGCTTTTTCAAACAATAACAGAAGTAATTGTTTCTAAAGGAATTGGAGAGGAATGCTAAAAATAAAAGGCATTGTTGTATCTCAGGGGCTTGCGGGAATATTCAGTGTTGGAAGGAGGTGATTTTGCATATGGAAATAAAAATAATTCCCCCAGAAGATTATAAGCAGGTACATCAATTAAGAGATTATTGTTTTCCTAATAAGTATACTGATGCGCGGCGAGATGATTTTCATTATTGGGTTGAGCATAGCACAACATTGGGTGCTTACGATGAACATAAAGTAGTTGGACAGCTATTAATATTGCCACTTAATATGACAATCCATGGTAAAAATTATGATATGGGTGGAATTGGCTTTGTTGCAAGCTATCCTGAGTATCGGCAGCGGGGCATTATCAAAAAGCTTATGACAGAGGCACTGAAGAAAATGCGAGAGAGTGGGCAAAGTATTTCTGTGTTAGCCCCGTTTTCTATATCCTTTTATCGTTATTTTGGATGGGAATTGTTTTTTGAGAAGCTATATTATACGATTCCTCAGTCGATGTTTCCTTCTTTCGGAAAGCAGTTGGACGTAGTAAAACGTATGAGCTTTGAATGGCCAGATCGTGATCTTTTTCAGGCGATTAAGGATTTTCATAATGCACAGGCACTTTTCCATAATGGAAGTATGCTACGAGATGACGCGTGGTGGAAAAGAATAGAGAGAAGGATGCCTGATAGTCATTTTGCGTCCTATTTTAAAGATGATAAAATTGCAGGTTATATTCGTTATATCATTCAGGATGGAACGTTTGAGATTCATGATTTTATAGCTGAGGATTTACAAGCAGAACAAGCAATTTGGCGTTTTATAACGTCGCATGCGGCGAGTGTAAATAGCATCAAGGGAGTTACTTCTAACAACCATCAATTTGGCTTCTATTTTAAAGAACCACAGTTTAAAAAGGAAGTCGTTCAAGATGTGATGGTAAGGATAGTTGACGCTATGAGGTTTATGCAACATTATCCGTGGGGCGATATTCAGGAACTGTTATATATTCAAATTGAAGATGCGTTTTGTAGTTGGAATGAGCACGTATATAAAATAAATAAAAGTGGGGATGTCTCGATTATTGAGACAAATTCTATCCCAGAAATGCATATGTTAACATTACCAATTAATCTTTTTTCAGCGATGATGGTTGGCTATCTTTCTGTAAAGGATGCGGTCATGTATGCAAATAAACAATTGGCTGAAGAGATAATTGATCGATGGCAGTTAGCGTTACCATCTAATAAACCAGCCTTCTATGAATATTTTTAAAAGCAAATTAACAATGTATGAGAGACATTTATTCAAAAGTGAATATGAATGAATAACTTTTGATCATTTAATTCGGAAAATTAAAATTTTTTAAGTTTTTTTCTGGACTATACCAGCTAGGTGAATCCTTTCAGTAGTCTGCAACAACGTTATAGCCCAGTTTTTGAAGCTTTTTCCTAAGGGAGTAAATTGTGTAAAAAGTATATTGTGGTATATACCAATAGGTGCTATTCTCAATTTAAGAAAGCGATTTCATAGTTGGAAATTACAAAAATTAAAGTTTGCTAGAAAGACGAACTTTATCATGAAAAGGAGTGTTTTGATGAAAAATATTATGCTAGTGTGCGTAGCGGGAATGAGTACTAGTTTGCTAGTGTCAAAGATGCAAAAAGCCGCACAAGAACAAAACATTGAGGCAGATATTTATGCGATTGCTGAAGGTGAGGTTGATAAAGTATTAGCTACTAAAATGGCGGATGTGCTGCTATTGGGTCCACAAGTCCGTTACTTAAAAGGGACATATGAAAAAAAATACAAGGCAATGAATTTTCCGATTGAAGTCATTAACATGGCGGATTACGGCATGATGAATGGCGAAAATGTTTTAAAGCAGGCGTTAACGTTGATAGGTTAAGGGGGAGACAGCAATGGAAGAAACAGTTTTGATGGAATCCATTATGGGACTGATTGTGCACAGTGGTAATACGAAAAGTGAGTGTATGGAGGCTATCCAGCTAGCAAAAAATGGGCAGATTCAGGAAGCAAAGGAAAAAATACAGTTAGCTAACGATTCATTGATTGAAGCGCATCATTCTCAGACAGCTCTACTGTCACAAGAGGCAAGGGGAGAAAAAGTAGAAGTGTCGATGCTGTTAATTCACGCACAGGATCATTTAATGAATGCCATTACCTTTCGTGATTTAGCATCTGAAATGATTGAGTTGTATGAACGAATCAAAGGGGAATAGCATCAAACCTTGATGTCACAATAAAAAGTAAAGGGAGTGTGTGAAATGTTCCGTTTTTTAGAAGAAAAATTTGTGCCAGTCGCAGCTAGAGTAGGGAATCAGCGTCATTTAGTTGCAATTCGAGATGGATTTATTACGATCATGCCATTGACAATTGTTGGGTCACTTGCGGTTCTTGTGAATAATTTGCCTATCAAATTCTATCAAAATGCGCTCGATGCCATCTGGAAGCATGAAACTTGGACACAGTGGGGCGGCAATGTTTGGGGAGCAACATTTGGAATCATCTCTCTGTTATTAGCTTTTACAATTGCTTACAATCTTGCGAAAAGTTACGACAAGGACGGACTTTCTGCCGGTGTAATCAGCTTTTCAACTTATTTGACGTTTGGTACCTTTGGTGAAGGTGGATTAACAGGGTTAACGACAGGTACAGGTGGTATATTTATTGCCATTATTATTGCGTTGCTGTCAACTGAATTATTTTGTAAATTGACTGGCAATCCTAAGCTGCTAATTAAAATGCCGAATGGAGTACCACCGGCTGTTTCAAAATCTTTCGCTGCATTATTACCTGCTATTATTACAATTGGTTTATTTGCTCTAGTTCGTACAATTATTTCGGCAGGCTTTGATATTCCTGATATTGTCGGTTCATTCTACTCAGCCATTCAAGAGCCGTTTATGGGCTTAACGAATTCATGGATTGCGGCTTTACTTTTAGCATTCATTCCTACGTTTTTATGGACATTAGGTGTTCATGGTGCTAACATTATCGAACCATTTATGCAAACAATAAATTTACCAGCTATTGAAGCGAATGTAAAAGCGATTTCATCTGGTGAAGTAGCGCCATACATCGTAAATAAACCATTCTTTGATGCCTTCATCAATATGGGTGGTTCCGGGACAACAATAGCACTTATTATTGCTATTTTCCTTTTTGCTAGAAAGAATAAACAATATAATACCGTCGGAAAATTGTCGGCGGCACCAGGGCTTTTTAATATTAATGAACCGTTACTTTTCGGTCTTCCAATCGTGTTAAACCCAGTGTTATTTGTACCGTTTATTTTGACACCAATGGTCAACGTAACAATTGCTTTCTTTGCAACGAAGTGGGGCTTTGTGCCAGCAGCTACGGTTTCACCACCATGGACAACGCCACCGATTATTAATGGATTCTTAGCAACTCAATCTTGGCAAGGCGCCGCCCTTAGTATTGTCTTAATTGTAATCGCAGTTTGTATTTATTTACCGTTCATTTCAATGGCAAACCGCATGGCGAAACAGAACGAACAGCGAGCTGCTGAAGCAGAGTCTAAAAACGAACAGCAAGTTACAAAATTAGAGAGTCAAAAAGTAGAAGTGTAATTGTGAGCTAACGGAGGTATTTAAATTGAAAAGATTAGGGATTTCACTATATCCTCAACATAGTACACTAGAAGATATGAAGCGATATGTTCAGCTCGCTCATGACAATGGTTTTGATCGAATATTTACTTGTCTTATGTCGTTAAATAACGATCAGGAACGACAAAAATTACAGCAAATCAATAAATTTGCGCAGCAGCTTGGCTTTGAAATTTCAGCTGATATTGCACCGGCTGTTTTTGAAGATTTAGACTTAACGTTTAAAGATATCGGTTACTTTAAGGAGCATTATCATTTAGCGGCATTGCGCTTAGATATGGGTTTTTCTGGCCAGGAGGAAGCGTTTATGTCTCTCGATTCAAGTAATTTAAAAATAGAATTAAATATTAGTAACGGTACGAAATATGTAGAAAATATATTATCCTATCAACCGAATAAAGATCATATTATTGGTTGTCATAATTTTTATCCGAGACGTTTCACAGGTCTATCACGTCAACATTTTTTACAAACATCTCAACAATTTAAAGCAAATCATATTCGAACAGCAGCAATGATTTCATCACAGCATGCTATGTTTGGGCCTTGGGAAAAAACTGAGCATGGCTTGCCAACATTAGAAGAACATCGTCATCTGCCAATTACTGTGCAAGCAAAGGATTTATGGCACACGGGTTTAATAGATGATTGTATTATCGGCAATATGTATGCTTCCCAGGAAGAAATACGTGCATTAGGCCAATTAAATCGCCATAAGCTAGAACTGAAGGTTGAGCAGTCTGTTGAAACGTCTGTTTTAGAAGAAGCAATCCTTTTTAAGGAGCCACATTTTAATCGTGGCGATGTTTCGGATTATGTAATCCGTAGTACACAATCTCGTGTTAAATATAAAAATGGTGACTTCCCTGCACACGATAGCCACCCATTAAAATTGGGGGATGTGACAATCGATAATAATTTAGATGTACGTTATAAGGGTGAGCTTCAAATTGTTTTAAAGGAAATGCCGAATGCCGGATCAACAAATGTTGTGGCAAGAGTTGTAGAAGAAGAGCAATTCTTATTAGCAAATATTCAGCCATGGGCATCATTTGGCTTTACAAAATGATTACAGAAGAAGGGGTTAAGCTATTAGTTGATAGTGCTTAATCCCTTTTTTCTTGATTCGGCTATTGTTTTTGTAGCGAAAGCAAAGCGACAGCTACAATTAAGCCAAGGAGAAATTAACCCAAGAAGAAAGGAGCGAAGATTATGTATGTATTAGCGATTGACGGTGGTGGAACGAAAACATCAGCAGTGATTTGTGATGAACTGGGCAATGTTTATGCTAAAGTAGTAACGACTCGGAGTAACCCAACAGCTATGGGTATTCAATATTTTAAGTCAACGATTCATGATATACTACAAAATTTACAACAACAAAATCTGCAAGTATTTGCAGCCATAGATAGTTGTTTTGCTGGCATGGCTGGAGTTAAGGAGCTACAGGCAGAAGAAGTTGTAAAATCGATAGTACGTCAATACATTCCTAAAACAGCACATGTTATTGTTGATAATGATGCTCTAATTGCACTTTATGCAGGTACACTTGGGCAGGCAGGTATTGTGCAAATTGCAGGGACAGGCGCCATCACAATGGGCTACGATCGTGAGCAACATTTTCATAGAGTAGGGGGCTGGGGTTATCTTTTTGATGATGAGGGTAGTGGCTATGATTTAGGGGTTCAAGTGCTGAAGGCTATTTTTCAAAGCTATGATGGACGAGGAGACCCAACAGCTTTAACAGATGTTGTATTGCGTTATTTTTCTGTGGAAAATGTACCACAATTAATTGAGTGTATATATGGAGAGGAGCATCCTCGGACAGTGATTGCACCGTTAAGTAAATATGTTTTTGATGGGGCAGAAAAAGGAGATCGTGTTGCTATTCAGATCATTGAGGATGCTTGTAAGAAATATTATGTAGCGATTAAAGCATGTTACTCTCATATGACTTGGGAGGAAGGGGACGTACCTGTCGTATTGGTAGGTGGCGTTTTTAATAATGAAACATATTTTGTACCGAAATTACAGCAATTCGCACAAGCTGACGAGATACCATTGCAATTTATGGCACCAGTCTTACAACCAATTGGCGGGGCAGCAATTGCAGCTTTCAAGCAAATAAACGTTCAGCTCTGCTCAGATTTTGCGAAATCTTTCTCCAAAAATTATGAACAGGAATGAAAGTGATAAGACTAAAGGCAATTGGATTACGTGTGCTATTCAATTGCCTAAATTTTCTACTTCAAGCTGTGAACATATAGATTTTTATGGGTTCAATTCAAACTTTACATACTTAATAAAGTGTTTGATTAGGAATACTTAATTTTTTTAGTTATAATTTTCACTTGATGAATATCGTGATAAAATGTAAGATAGGTTTGATTTTATCTTAGTATATAACTAGGTTTACTAATAAAGTAATCTGTGGGGGCTCTATCTACCGCTGATCACAAATCGGGCTTTTACGGGCAGTGTATCGCCCACCTAACTTCTTTGCATTCACTAGATGTTGAGGTGGGAGTGTTATACCTGACGCTTCGCTTGCGGTAAAGATAAATGACTGCCCGTTAAAGCGGTATCAAAATTCAATAGACGGAGAGTGTAAGGATGTTACATCAATTTTCACGTAATGAGCTCGCAATAGGAACAGAGGGACTCGAAAAATTAAAAAATACAACGGTAGCCATTCTTGGCGTAGGCGGTGTAGGATCATTTGCTGCTGAGGCATGTGCACGAAGTGGTATTGGCCGCATTATTTTGGTGGATAAGGATAATGTAGATATTACGAATGTTAATCGTCAATTAGTTGCCTATCTTTCAACGGTTGGAAAATCTAAGTCAGGTGTCATGAAAGAGCGTATTGCTGATATTAATCCAGAATGTGAAGTAATTGATATGCACATGTTTTACACGGAGGAAACATATGAGGAATTTTTCGCACAAGGCATAGATTATGTCATTGATGCGAGTGATACAGTGATGTATAAAATTCATATTATGAAGGAATGTCTAAAGCGCAATATTCCAATGATATCTAGTATGGGAGCAGCAAATAAAATGGATCCTACTCGTTTCAAAATTGCGGATATTTCTAAAACGCATACGGACCCATTAGCTAAAGTAATTCGTACAAAATTACGTAAGGATGGTATTCATAAAGGAGTAACAGTTGTGTTCTCAGATGAGAGTCCTATTGTAGTTCGTCCAGATGTTGTGGAGCATGTCGGAAAACCAGATGCAGCTATCCGTAAAGCTAAAATGCCTCCATCTTCCAATGCATTTGTTCCTTCAGTAGCTGGTTTAATTGCAGCAAGTTGGGTAGTAAATACAATCTTAAAAGATGTAAAAATTACACGTGTACAAGGTTAAAAAACTTTGAAAAATCTGTTATGTCGATAAATTTAAAAAGTTGGGCGATAAATTAAGAATTTTCACCGATAAATTAATAATATTTATCGATAAACTTAAATAATTTCTCGATAAAAATAAAAAGCTGATATTGAACCATTTTATGGAAGCGGCTGTCTCGATTGAAGACAGCTGCTTTTTCTATGTTACAATAGGAACATTGTAAAAAAGGGGTCTAAGATATTTATTAGGATTTCTATTCAATTTATGTTGAAGAGACGCATTATGACTCCTCCAACATTTGCTGTAGAACCTATAATAGGAGGCGTTTTATGATGGAGAAAATCTATCAAATGGAATATAGAGGCTTAAATCTATTCGATGAAATTAGCACAGTAGAATTAGCTATCGATGAAGAAGGGCAAACGATACACATTTTTGATGTTGGCCAGGTTGTTAGCCCTATTTTTAATTTTGATGTTTCGGCTTTCGAGCTATCAGACGGTTTTTACAAAATGGCGGATATACTTCGACATAAACATATATTGACAAATCAACAGCCAGGCAGTGAACTAACGCTTAGTGAGTGGTTAATTACAAACACTGCCTATTTTTATATACCACAAAAAAGAATAAAAATATATGCACAAGGAAGTATTATCGAAATTGTTGATCGAACGAAAGAGCAATCTTTATTTGATGATTATGTACAAAGAATATAATTTTACCAAAATTGTTCGCTTTACGTGCTCAAAAATGCTATTAATTCACTAAATTGCCTTATTTTTTTCATGTGTCCACTTCTTTATTTGGTTTATTGCTATAATTTTAATAATTCCAATAGATAATAAATCAGTTTGTTTGGAATGTGCAGGACTGCTTAGGGGAGTAGGAATGACGTTTAGAAAACAAATGACAACATCGGAGAGTGGTAAAATGGAAATTCAAGTAATTCGTGATCATTTAGACATTGTAAAGCTTCAAGAGAAAATGAATGATATTGTATTTGATTATTTGGATACATCTAATAATTATCCAAAGGCTATGAAAGGACTAAATCCTTTATATACACAAGCTACAACATTTTATAAAGAATATCTAAACAATAGAGCGGGTGAATTACCAAGTGCAAATACATATTGGCATTTGTTTATAGATTGTTGTGCAAAGCTTTGCTACTTTTTAGCGGCATCAACTTATTATTCATCCAATGAGTTACAAAAAACACCTGAAAAAGTTGAGCAATTATTAACTGTTGCTGCCTATTCTTTACCTAGCATTGACCAAGAAGAGAATGAGCAATTATTATCAGCAATTTTTGCACTTTATAGTGAAGTCGTAGGGGATGAAGAGAAAACAGTATCACTACGAAATGCAGTACTTGAACAAAAAGGTGCAGTCAAACAATGCTTGCAACAATTTAAAGTATTTGTTGATAATGAAATTACGAAATAATTTAGGAGTGATTGAATCATTTTCTTAAAATAAAATAGTAATCTAGAATCTGCTAAGTTTTTGCGGTTGATCTACCAATCCTTACAGCACACTGCTTTGTGAGGGAGGATTGGATTTCCAACTCTTAAATTTTTGCAGATTTTTTTGTGAATGTTAATAGATTTTGTGAGAAGATCGTTATAGTAGTGTTAAAATTTTGTTGTAGGAAATAAAAAAATGACTTTTTTCTTAAAAGGGATTTATAAATTTTTGTCGAAATATAGTTAAAAAATTGAAAATCTATGTGTAAGGTTTATGCCTCATCATCAAAACGTACACCATATTTAAGTTGATTGGAGTACCAATCACAATGAAACTCAACCCTACGTTATGGTGATGATTATGGTTTATTCCATACAATAAGTATTTTAAGAAGGGGGCTGTGCAATGTTAATAAACGGTATTGAAATCGATTTGGCGAAATTAGAAAAACCACTCTTATTAGTAAGTGAGGATGAGGAACTTCTATTTCGACAGCTTATCCAACCAACACTTGAACATGAGCTTATCCAATGTCAATTAGCTCTCTCGACAAGAAAATCTATCTCATTAGTTAGGGATTTTTGGTTGGCTATGTATAAAGATCGAGAAAAATTATATATCAACAGTGGACATGCGCTCCTGTATCCAATTCGTTTCATCATATTCGAACTGGTGACACAAGCCGACTACTTTAAACGTTTGTCGAAAAAATCTTTTGGAGATGAGTATCTGTCACTCATTTATGCCGTTGTCCTATTACAGTTTGTCTTACGGTGGATAAAGGAACGTTTTAGTGATAACAAGGAAGTTTATGAGGCATTAAAATTATTATATAGAACTACAGATGATCATGTAGATGATCAAACCTCTCCGTCAAGAGAGCAATCAATTGGTCAAGCAATTGCTGTAAAAGCAATTCGCACTGAAGTACGGGAGAACGCCCAGGAGTTTGCTAGTCTACTCTATCAAACCCACAATTTCCTTCATTATTTACATGATATTGAAAAAGAAAAAGAGGAAAAAGAAGATACGACTAAATTACCATCAATGAGAAATGTAGAAGATATATTAAACCAATTTTACAATAAGCGCTATACAACCAATAAGGCAACCTTTACAGGGTGATTGCTTAGCAGTCAGTCCTGCTTTTAAGGGAAAGTAATAAGATAAAAAAATAAGGCGCTTCTAGTTATTGAAGTGCCCTATTTCATGAAAAAACATTATAGTATGTTTTTCAGTAACCTAGTCAAGGAACGATATTACTTTTCATCTTTATGAAAAGATTTAAGCTTTTCGTATATTCCTGCCATTCGTTTTTCTTCACCCGCAATAACAGGTTTATAAAATTCGGTGCCCACAAGCTCATCGGGTAAATATTGCTGGTCGATCCAGCCACCGAATGTTCCAACAGGGCTGTTATGGGGATATTGATAACCTACATGACCTAAATCTTTTGCCCCTTCATAATGAGCATCGCGTAGATGATGTGGAATATCGCCTGTTTTTCCTTCATGAATGCTAGCAATGGCGGCATCGATAGCTATAATTGCAGAATTGGATTTGGATGCAAGGCACATTTCAATAACAGCACTTGCAAGCGGAATACGCGCCTCGGGTAGCCCTAAACGTTCAGCCGCTTGTACAGCCGCAAGCATATGAGGTCCTACATCAGGATTGGCAAGGCCTATATCCTCATAAGCCATAACAAGTAAACGTCGACTAACAGCTACTAAATCACCTGTTTCCAATAAATGAGCTAAATAGTACAATGCTGCATTCGTATCACTTCCACGAACTGATTTTTGTAATGCAGATAGTAAATTATAAAAATGGGATCCTTTTTTATCACCATAAACGCCAATTCTGCCGATAAGATGCTCAATGATATGATCAGCAGCAATGGTTTGACCGTCTACTTCATCACTTGCATAATAAATTGATTCAAGCAAAGTTAATGCCTTCCGTGCGTCACCATTAGCTGCTTCAGCAATTTGCTCAATTTGATGATCTGTTAATACAAAATGATGTTTAGCTAGCCCGCGTTTTTCATCAGAAAGTGCTTTTTTTATAAGTTCGATTATATTTTCTTTCGTTAAACGTTTTAGTTGATATATTTCTCCGCAACGTGAGCGAATAGCGGGATTAACATCATGGTACGGATTTTCCGTCGTAGCTCCAATTAACACGATTGAACCGTTTTCAACATGTGGTAATAAAGCATCTTGCTGTAATTTATTAAAACGATGAATTTCATCTAAAAAAAGAAGGACTTTCCCAGATATTCGAGCTTCCTGTACAATATCCTCAACGTCCTTTTTACCAGCGCGAGTAGCATTTAGTGCGAAAAAGGGAAGCTTCGAGCTTCCTGCTATGGCATTCGCTATTGACGTTTTACCGATACCTGGCTCACCGTATAGTAGCATGGATGGAACATGTTCATTTTGAATCATTTTATAAAGAGCGGTGTTTAGGCCGATAAAATCTTGGTGTCCTACAATCTCTTCAAGGGTTAAAGGACGCATGCGATAAGCGAGTGGTTCATTATGCATTAAAAATTCCCCCTTTCAACTGTTTTTCAATTATTATGTTTTTTTGTGCTTATAATGAAGCGTTAATAGTATTTTGCCTAACTATACAAAGGCGCAATTAATAGTATATCATAACCTCCCGAGAGTATTTCCGAGTTCTTCGAGAGGAGATTATGATATACTGTTGGTAGTATTTTTGACTAGACTATTTGAGGGTGATAAAATGAAAATTTCTACAAAGGGCCGTTATGGGCTAACGATTATGATTGAATTAGCAAAGCATTATGGAGAAGGACCTATTCCACTACGCAAAATCGCTGCTGAAAAGGAGCTTTCTGAGGCATACTTAGAGCAGTTGGTTTCACCATTACGTAATTCTGGCTTAGTGAAAAGTGTACGCGGTGCATATGGTGGGTATATGCTAGCAAATCCACCAAGTGAAATTTCGGCGGCTAATGTTATTAGTGTGTTAGAGGGTCCAATTCAACCAGTAGAAGGTATTGAAAATGAAGAAGCACCTCAGCGAGAGTTATGGCTCCGCATTCGTGATGCTGTGAAAAATGTATTGGATACAACGACAATTGAGGATCTAGCTCAATATACTGAGGAAAATGTAGCGGAAGGCTATATGTTCTATATTTAAAATTAGGCTAAAGCACATCTCCCTATCCTGAGGAAGGGAGCTGAGTCTTTAGCGCTTTTCGTACAAAGGAGTTTTCAACATGAATTCATATATTTATCTCGATCATGCAGCGTCATCACCAATGAATGACAAAGTAATAGACGCTATGACTATAGCAATGCAACAGGTTTATGGGAATGCATCAAGTATTCATGGGATAGGTCGAGAGGCACGTAAATATTTAGATAATGCACGTGAAATACTTGCCCAATCAATTGGTGCTCAACCTGGGGAAATTATTATAACAAGTGGCGGAACAGAGGCGGATAATACGGCTATTTTTGGCACTGTTTATGCACGGGCTGCTGAAGGGAAGCATATCATTACCACACAAATTGAACATCACGCTGTGTTACATACTTGTGAAAAGCTTGAGCGAGATGGCTTTGATGTGACATATTTACCGGTTGATGAAAAAGGACGTGTTTCTGTAGAAGACGTGCGAAATGCATTACGTGAGGATACAATTTTAGTAACGATTATGTACGGCAATAATGAAGTTGGTACGATTCAACCGATTGCTGAAATTGGTGACTTGTTACGTGAACATAAGGCTGTTTTCCATACAGATGCTGTTCAGGTATATGGTTTAGAGTCAATTAATGTTGCTGATTTACAGGTTGATTTACTAAGTGTTTCCGCACATAAAATTAATGGTCCTAAAGGTATTGGTTTCCTTTACCAAAAAACAGGAACACCATTTACTAGTTATGCATTAGGGGGAGCGCATGAGAAAAAACGTCGTGCAGGAACTGAAAATGTGCCTGCAGTGATTGGCTTTGCTACTGCAGTGCAAATTGCAAATGAGTTGCGAGAAGAGAAGCGTGCGCTATACAATCGCTTTAAGCAAATTATGTTGGATGTTTTCACGAAGGAAAATCTAGCATTTCATATGAATGGAGATTTAGAAAATACGCTCCCACACGTTTTAAATGTAAGTTTTTCTGGTATGGAAGTAGAGTCATTCCTAGTAAATCTTGATATGGCAGGTATTTGCGTATCGAGTGGTTCTGCGTGCACAGCTGGTTCGATTGATCCATCACACGTTTTAGTAGCGATGTTTGGACAAGGCGCAGAGGAATTACGCAACTCGATCCGCTTTAGCTTCGGTCAAGGTTTAACAGAAGCTGATGCACAACATGCGGCTGAAAAAACAGCAGCGATTGTGAAAAGACTAGCGAAAAAATAGTTTGCTTTGAATTTGAATAAAAGAAAAGGTGACCAAAATGAAAGAAACACGTGACCCCTCACAAATTCGTGTTGTTGTCGGCATGTCGGGTGGGGTAGATTCTTCGGTTGCTGCATATTTACTAAAACAACAAGGATATGAAGTAATCGGGATTTTTATGAAAAACTGGGATGATACAGACGAAAATGGCGTTTGTACAGCTACAGAAGACTATGATGATGTTATTAAAGTATGTAATCAAATCGGGATTCCTTACTATGCAGTGAATTTTGAAAAGCAATATTGGGATAAGGTTTTCACATACTTTTTAGAAGAATATAAAGCAGGACGCACACCAAATCCTGATGTTATGTGTAATAAGGAAATTAAATTTAAAGCGTTTTTAGAGCATGCGATGGATCTTGGTGCTGATTATTTAGCGACAGGTCACTATGCTCAAATTGATCGTAGTGGCGATGGCGAAGTTAAAATGCTTCGTGGTATTGATAATAATAAAGATCAAACGTATTTCTTAAACCAATTATCACAGGAACAATTGTCGCATGTAATGTTCCCAATTGGACATATTGAGAAAAAGGAAGTCCGTAAAATTGCGGAGGAAGCTGGGTTAGCTACAGCGAAGAAAAAGGATTCAACAGGAATTTGCTTTATTGGAGAGCGTAATTTCAAAGAATTTTTAAGTCAATTTTTACCAGCTCAACCTGGTAAAATGGAGACGATGGATGGTGTCCTGATGGGCCAGCATGACGGATTAATGTACTATACACTTGGTCAACGTCATGGTCTTGGAATTGGTGGTGACGGTGAACCTTGGTTCGTGTTAGGGAAAGATTTGGAGCGCAATGTGTTACTAGTGGGACAAGGTTTCAATAATGATTCACTATTTTCTACTTCACTGACTGCTGTGAAAATGAACTATACTTCGACAAAAAAATTGCCCGGGAAATTTTCATGCACAGCAAAATTCCGTTATCGTCAAACAGATACACCAGTAGAAGTGGAAATTTTAGAAGATGGACGTACACATATTACGTTTGCTGAGCCAGTACGTGCGATTACACCTGGACAAGCTGTTGTACTATATGACGGTGAAGAATGTTTGGGTGGCGGTACAATCGACGAAGTTTTCAAAAATAATGAAAAACTAACATATGTAGGTTAATTTGCGAAAAGACTGCTTATACTCTTTCCTAAAGCGTATAGAGTTTAGGTAGTCTTTCGCTACATAGAGGTGAAGAAAAATAATGAATTTTAACGAGCAGGGCATTCAAGCGTTTCAGGAAAAGCGCTACGAGGATGCTGCACAACTTTTTACTCAAGCAATTGAAGCGGAGCCTGAAAA
Source organism: Lysinibacillus sp. NPDC093190 (assembly GCF_050280425.1). Lineage (NCBI taxonomy): Bacteria > Bacillati > Bacillota > Bacilli > Caryophanales > Bacillaceae > Lysinibacillus > Lysinibacillus sp. NPDC093190. The sequence goes on from NZ_JBNNVG010000024.1 coordinate 73,179, forward strand.
TTCAATTGGTTATGTAAATTTTGGAAATCTCTTAGCGGTCTTAGAGGATACTGAACGTGCAGAGCGTTTTTTCCAAAAAGCAATCACTGTTGATGAAATGGCAGCAACTGCTTATTATGGTTTAGCAAATTTATATTTTAATGCGGAACGATATGCGGAAGCAGTAAAGCTTTATGAGCAAGCACTAAAACATAAAATTGAAGGCGCAGATGTGTATTATATGATGGGCAAATGTTTTGAGCGAATGGAAAATCCGAAGCTTGCACTGCCATATTTACAACGAGCTTCAGAGCTTGCGCCAGAAGATACACAAATTCGTCTAGCATATGCAATCGTGCTATGTGCATTAGAAATGTTTGAAGAAGGTAAAAAGGAATTAGATTATTTGATTGAACAGGATTGGAATAACGCAGATGCACATTATAATTTAGGTGTATTATATGCGGTATCTACTGAGCAAACAGAAGATGCCATGTACCACCTAAAACAAGCCTTTACTTTACAGCCAGAATACGACCAAGCACGTTATATTTATGATATGATTGCACAGCGATTTAACTAAAATCATTTAAGCTCTTAAACACTGAAAGGATGCCAAAATTACGTTGGCATCCTTTCAAATTGTCTACAAGAGAACAAATATATATTAAAGTGTATCAACCCCTCGTTTTGCCGAAGAGTAATACTTTATTTAAAGGGGAGCTTAATTCATTGACGTAATAGTTTTTCAACAACTTGAAAGGATGCCGAAACTAGTTTAGCATCCTTATTTATTTTTGTCCTCATCATCCTCTGAATGGTCATCAAATGATAGTTGATATATATATTGTGCTAAATGTGCAATTGGAGTAGTTTCTAAAAATGATGATTCTGCTTCGTTCGCTTTTAAAATATTGATTTCTTCATTCAGTCGTTCCATTTTTCGATCGAGTTCAGCTACTTGAATGGCAGCCTCCTTCAACTCAAAACGAATATGTTCAGGTACTTCCTTGTTGTATTTGTAATAGATTTTATGTTCAAGGCTGGCCCAGAAGTCCATTGCAATCGTACGAATTTGAATTTCGACATAGACCTTTTCCATACGATCAGACATAAAAATTGGGATTTTTATAATAAGATGCAAGCTTTGATAGCCATTTTCCTTTGGATCTGCAATATAATCTTTTACATCCACAACTTCAATATCATTTTGTGCCTGAAGCATCGTACTCACTTTATATATATCTTCTACAAAGGAGCATGTAATTCGGACACCTGCAATATCACGAATGTTTTCACGAATCGCTTCAATAGATGGCTCAATGTTCTTTTTCTTGACCTTTATTATTATACTTTTTGGTGACTTTACTCGAGTTGATAAATGCTCAATCGGGTTATATTCATGAATTAGCTGGAACTCTTCTTGTAAAATATTTATTTTCGTTTCAATTTCCTGCAAGGCAAATTTATAGTTTAAAAAGAAGCGTGTTAATTCTGTTTGCAGAGTTTTTATAGTGGTTGCTTCAAGTTCATTTTTCATATTACATAAAATCCTTTCTTTTAGTTGTTAGTTCACAACTAAGTAACTAAATATATAATATTCAATATTAGCTTAACAAAAATAGCGACTAAATAGAAATAAGTGCTCTGAATCTATGTATTGTCTTGTTTCATAAATTTACATTGTAAAATTTAAAAAAAGGGGGTGTTTAGTCCCCTTCGTAATCAACGATAATTTCAGCATTTAAGTTGTATCGTTTATTAAATTCATCAACGAATATTTGTAAATCGATATAAATGCCAATATAAGGCTCTGTTTCTTGATCACGTAAGAAGCCGCATGTTGCCTTTAAAGATTTTGAAAACTCAAGTAGCATTTGTTCATCATCTAGCTGTATATGTAACGAAAGAGAATTATCCTTCGTATTTATCTTAAAATATTTACCGTCTATAATGCGTTCTAAATTTGTTTCTTGAAAAGGGAAAACATAATCCTTATATATTAACTTCACAATACCCCGCCTTTTTTGCAATAATGCACCACATCTGAATAAGATAAATCTCCACCAAAAATTGAAAGAGCGCTACCGATTGTCACATGAAGTTTATCATTTGAGATATTTTTAAATTTCTTTAAGTCTTCTAAAGATCGAATTCCGCCAGCATATGTTGTTGGAATAGTTGTCCAAGTGGCTAAATCTTGCACTAAGCTTTCCTGCATACCGCCTTGTTTTCCTTCCACATCAACAGCGTGAATAAGTAATTCATCACAGAAATTTTCGATAAATGCAATAGACTCAGCATTTACTTCAAAATTACTAAACTTTGTCCATTTATCAGTAACAACAAACCATTTTCCATCACGCATACGGCAGCTTAAATCGATGACAAGATGCTGTTTACCAATAATCTGTACTAATTGCTTTAGTCGATCTAAATGGAGTTTGGCATCATTGAATATAAATGATGTGACAATAACATGGGTAGCTCCCGCATCAATATACTTTTTTGCATTTTCCGTGGTGATGCCGCCACCAACCTGCAACCCTTGAGGATATTCTGCTAGTGCTGCTAATGCGGCTTCTTCGTTTCCGTTACCTAGCATAATGACGTGACCACCTGTTAATTGATCCGTGGCAAACATTTTTGCATAATAACTAGAGTCATGATTTGAAATAAAGTTCTCAATAACTTCTTGATCTTTATGACCTAATGTGCTACCAACAATTTGTTTTACTTTGCCATCGTGTAAATCGATACAAGGTCTAAATTCCAATAGTTTCACAATCCTTCCGTGCAACAAATTCACTTATATCATAGCATGTAAAGGTTGATAATAACCGTGAAATGTTATTTATCAAACTAATTATAAAAGAATTTAGTGAATTCTCTTTTTAAACGATTTTTCACATTATGGTGTGGTAAAATATAATGATTGAAATAAACACGAAAGGACGAACCGAAAATGGCAGAGAATCTTGATTTATTTGAACAAAATAAATTTTTTATACTCGGACGTCCAATCGTCTCTATCTTCCATAATGCACAAAATATGTATTCGATAGTTCGTGTGAAAATTCAAGAGACCAACTTACAGTATGAGGATAAGGAAATAATAGTTGTTGGATATTTCCCGACGTTACAGATGGATGAACAATATCGTTTTACAGGATTATTGAGACAACATCCAAAATATGGTGTGCAATTTCAAGTAGAGACATTTACAAAGGAAGTGCCAGCAACAGAGCAAGGAATTATTCATTACTTATCGAGTGACTTGTTTGTTGGAATCGGAAAAAAAACTGCTGAAACAATCGTAGAGAAACTAGGGGCAAATGCGTTACGTCTTATTTTAGAGGACGCAAATGCGCTCGATGCTGTACCTCGACTATCTGCTGAAAAAAAAGAGGTTATCCATCGTACGATTGAACAAAATTTAGGCTTAGAACGAGTGATGATTCAACTGAATGAATGGGGTTTCGGACCACAGCTCGGTATGAAAATTTACCAAATATACCGAACAGAGGCCGTTGAATTATTAACTGAAAACCCATACCGCCTTATTGAAGATGTAGAGGGTGTTGGTTTCTTTCGTGCCGACGAGCTAGGTTCAAAATTAGGGATTACTGGCAATCATCCAGACCGTATTAAGGCGGCGATTTTACATACTCTAAATACAGCAGCATTATCGGATGGGCATGTATATCTAGATGCAGAACATGTGTTACCGCTAGTAAAAGATATGCTTGAGCAAAGCCAACGAGAGGTAATTCCTTTTGAGACTATTTCTAAAGCTTGCATCGAATTGCGTGAGGAAAGTAAAATTTGTGGGGAAGAAACGAGATTATATTTACCATCTCTATATTTCTCAGAAGTAGGAATTGCATCAAAAATATTAGCTTTAATCGAACGTAACAATAAGGCTGAACATTTTAGTAAGGCTGAAATACGCAAAGCGATTGGTGAAACAGAAGAGATGCTCAATGTCACATATGCTGAAACACAAGCGAATGCTATTGAACAAGCTTTAAACTCGGCTGTTATGATTTTAACTGGTGGACCCGGTACAGGTAAAACAACTGTTGTTCGGGGTGTAGTAGAAGTGTATGCAAAGTTACACGGACTATCATTAAACCCGAAGGAATACGCACAAAAAGAAGAGCCCTTTCCGATTATTTTATGTGCTCCAACAGGACGTGCTGCCAAGCGTTTATCGGAATCAACAGAACTTCCAGCTATGACAATCCATCGATTGCTAGGCTTTACTGGTCAGGAGAAAGAGGAAGAAACTGAGCGTGAGGTTACAGGGAAACTCATTATTGTAGACGAAATGTCGATGGTCGATACTTGGCTCGCGCATCAATTATTAAAGTCCTTGCATGAGGATGTGCAAGTTGTATTTGTGGGCGATCAAGATCAGCTTCCACCAGTAGGACCAGGACAGGTGTTAAAGGATTTGTTGGCTTCCGGGCAAATACCTACTGTCGAATTAACAGAGGTTTATCGACAAGCAGAGGGCTCAACGATTATTGAACTTGCTCATCAAATTAAACGTGGTAATATCACAAATGATCTAACATTAAAAACGTCTGACCGTTCATTTATTAAAGCTTCCTCAGATCAGGTAGCAAGCGTTGTTACACAAGTTGTGAAAAGTGCGGTTGCGAAAGGTCAAGAAATTCGTAATATCCAAGTGTTAGCACCAATGTACAAAGGTCCAGCAGGAATAGATAATTTAAATAAAATGATTCAGGATCTTATTAATCCAAACGACACTGGTACTAGAAAAGAGCTCGTCTTTGGTGATGTCACATATCGCATAAAGGATAAAGTCTTACAGCTTGTCAATCAACCAGAGAGCAATGTTTTTAATGGTGATATGGGTGAGGTAATCAGTATTATAAAGGCAAAGGAAACAATTGAGAAACAAGATTTACTTGTTGTGTCATTCGACGGTATTGAAGTAACTTATCAACGGAGTGATCTCAATCAATTGACACTTGCCTACTGTTGTTCAATTCATAAATCGCAAGGCTCTGAGTTCCAGACAGTTATAATGCCGGTGGTACGAGGCTATTCTAAAATGCTGCGTCGTAATTTGTTATATACAGGTATTACGCGTGCAAAAAATTTCTTGATTTTATGTGGTGAACCTGATGTGCTAGCAGATGGTTTACAGCGTACGGATGATTTACAGCGCTTTACGTCTCTACGTGCAAGGCTCAATCCAATGAATGTTGCAGAGGAAGTTGTAGAAGCAGAAATGGTTCCATTAAACGAAGATTTACAAAATGAAAAACAATCCATTGATTTCAAGCTAACGGTAGAAACAGAACCATATATCCATCCATTGATTGGAATGGATGGTGTCTCGCCGTATGATTATTTAAATGAGTAAAAGATGAAAAAATTTTATGAGGTGAATATAGTGAAACGCATGCTAGTATTGCTTCTGTTCATGATGCTGTTACCTTTTGCAGAAAAAGCATATGCAAATAATACCGTCATCCAAGTGAATGAGGAAGCAACTGTCTTTGATAATCGTTCAGGCTCACTAGTTCAGGTGGGAACATTATCAGCAGGGCAAACTTTTGAAGTAACAAAAGATTATGGAGCCAATTGGTGGCAGATTCGTTGGGGTGGTTATTATGGTTATGTTGAAAAACGTTATACAAAGGTTGTTTCAGCAAAAAACTATAAAAATACAGTCCCAGCTGTTGCTAAAATAAAGGACTATATTGTCCCAACAAGCGTTGCACCGATTTACGATAATACTGGCAATAAACTTGTTCAATTTGCCACATTGTCAGAGGGAGTTCACTTCCCTATATATAGTAAAATGGGTAATTGGTATGGAATTGCTGTGAACGGACGCTTAGGGTATGTACATAGTAATTTTGTTGTGGAAGAAAAAGGTCAGGGTACAACAAATACGAATACTACAAAGCCTATTGAAAAACCAACTACAACTCCTCCTATTAAACAAAATGGCTATATAGAGGCGTTAGAAAACGTAATTCTTTATGATTTCCGCCGTGAAAAAGAAATGGCTATTGCTACGTTAATGAAAGGACAACAGCTAGAGGTTGTAGAATCAATGGATCCAACATATGTTCAAGTTCGTTGGGGAAAATCATATATTTATGCAGAAAAATCAAAGGTGAAATTTTTAAATACGCCTTCGTATATAAATGTTGGTAAGGACAATACCATGAAAAATGAGTATTTCATCCCTATTTCTGCAAATAGTGAAATTTATGATAAAACAACAAAAGTGTTACAGCCATTTGCTAAACTAGATACAAATCGCCGTTATCCGATATTGCGGAAAGAAGGGGATTGGTACGTAACAGTACTTGGCGGCCGTGAAGGATATATCCATAGCTCTAAAGTAGCGATTGATCGTGGCGTTCCTGTAATGATGTATCATCATTTTCTAAAAGAGCATGAGCTTGGACGTTTCAAAAATGTAAGTACTACGATGACAGATGTTCAATTTGCAAAAGAAATGCAGTATTTAAAAAGTAAAAACTACGAAACCATTTCTGTAGACGAATTCTTGCGTTTCATGCGCAATGAAATAACACTGCCTGCCTACTCAATTGTTTTAACTTTTGATGATGGCCTATTGTCGACACGTGAATATGCGTATCCAGTACTTAAAAACAATGGCTTTAAAGCTACACAATTTTTAATTACTTACCGTAATGAAAATTCGAATGATGGGCAAATTTTTAATTATAATGATTTACAGGCACTTTCACGTCAGGACATGACAAATATGCAAGATGTTTTTGCGTATGGATCACACACTTATAATTTACATGACTTAGTAGGGAATAAAGGCAAAATGCTTCTAATCCCATATCATGAGGTTGTTCAGGATTTACAACGTAGCACAACAATTATTCCAAAGGCTAAAGCTTTTGCTTATCCGTTTGGACAATATAATGCCAACATCATTAATGCGGTAAAGGAAGCTGGATTCACGATGGCATTTTCAACGAAGATTGGCTATAACAATCCGTACGATGATGTATATCAAATTAAACGCTTGTCCAGTAATCAACAAACAACATTTATACAATTCCAAAAAATGGTCCTGCCATATGCGCAGTAAAATACAAAACCCGATCAATTCGAATTGATCGGGTTTTGTTGTGCAATTTTTTTAACTTCTTTCAGCGGGTGTCCAAACATCTGTACCTGTCGCTGCGTTAGCACTACGCTTTCGCACAAAAAACATCTGTTGACCTAAAGCAGTGGATGTCACAGAATCGGAAAGGAGTTCTTTGTGCAAACACAAAGAACTCCTTTCCGATTCCGGACGCACTTATGCTGAGGCATAAGTGATTTAGTGGATGCCAACTAGGTGATGTTTAACTACTTCATATGCTTGGCAAACATTTTTAAATTGATCTTTTTCTTTGGCAATCATGTCTGAAGCAATAGAAAATAAAAGGTTCTCTTCATTATGATCCTCCATTTTATTCATTAAAGCAGCTTCCATTTCCGCCACGTACGAGATGATTTGTTTGTTCATATATATTCTCCTTTAATAAAAAGATGTATTTGATTTAGTTACGAAGCTATCTTACACCTGGATATATAAAAAATCTAGCAATTCTGTACTAGTCGAAGAGGGCTTTTTTGTGAATGTGTCACAAAATTGAACTCGTTAAAAAAGTGCTAATTGAAACCGTTTTTATCTAAAGTAACTGAAAAATTGTGCAATAAAGGTGATTTTCAACTGTATTTATAAAATAGTACAGTTTAGATAATTTGAGATTTTGCTATAATACAGTTGGATAAAGTGGAACCTAATATTAGGGAATTTCATATACTGAAAAAGTATAAAACATTTGTAACGTTTAGGGGTGACTGCATGCCAGTAATTACAGGACAGCAATATATTGACCGTATTGACGCTTTAAAAACATATATTTCGATTGATGGGAAAGTTGTCACAGGGAAGGTGTCGGAGCATCCAGCATTTAAGGGAGTAATGCAAAGTCAGGCAAGGCTTTTTGATTTACAAAATGAAGAGGCATTGCTTGAAAAGATGACATATGTTTCACCAACGAGTAATAACCGTGTAGGTATGTCTTTTCTTCAAGCGGTGACAGTCGAAGATCTCGTGAAAAGACGAAATGCAATACGAGAGTGGGCATTATCTAATCATGGCCTTATGGGGAGAAGTCCAGATTACATGAATACGACATTAATGGCTCTGGCATCCATAGCAGAATATTTGAAAGATAAGCCAAATTGTTTCCCCCAGCATTTATTAAAATTCTATGAGTATGCTCGAGAGAACGATTTGACGATGACACATACATTTATCGAGCCACAAGTAAACCGTCAAAAATTTTATTTTGAAGATGAAGATGTTACAATTGCTGCTAAAATTGTAGCTAAAACGAGCGAGGGGTTAGTAATTAAAGGTGCGAGATTACTAGCGACACAGGGAGGAATTACAGATGAACTCCTTGTTATATCAACAAATGGTTTTGATGAAGGAAAAGGCTTTGCTTTCTCAATACCAAGTAATACAAAAGGTTTAAAGTTTTTATGCAGACAATCATTTGTCGGAGGGGAATCGGCTTTTGATTATCCATTAAGTAGTCGTTACGAGGAAATGGATGCAATCGTTGTATTTGATAATGTTGTAGTACCTTGGGAACGCGTCTTTTATTATGAGAATGTGGAAGTTGCCAATAACTTTTTGAACGTAAGTGGTTTTCAGACATATGGTTTACATCAAGTTCTTACACGTCAAATTGCCAAAACAGAATTTGTCTTAGGTGTTGTACAGTCAATAATAAATACGATAAATATCGGCGAATACCAACATGTGCATCAAAAGGTTGTTGATATCATCGTGACATTAGAAACGATGAAGGCCTTACTGTTAAAGTCTGAAATAGAAGCGAAAAGAGATGACTTTGGTTTTATAAGACCTGACCTTCCAACAGTACAAGTAGCTATTCAGATGTTCCCTAAAGTATATCCGACCTTTACAGAAATTATCCAGTTACTTGGCGCAAGCGGATTAATGTCCATTCCAAGTGAAAAAGCATTTACAGCGGATGACGGTGAACTTGAGCATTATTTACAGTCTTTTCAGGATGGTGGAGAGGAGCGCGTCAAAAAATTCCGCTTAGCTTGGGATTTAACGATGAGTAGCTTTGGTACAAGACAAACACTGTATGAACGCTTTTTCTTTGGGGATCCAGTTCGTTTAGCCAGCGCACTTTATAATTCTTATAACAGGGAAGAATTAGTTAATCGGGTAGAAAACTTTTTGAAAAATAATAATTAGTTTTGAGGAAGTAACTGTTTAAAATTAATTTAACTTATTTCAGCGGGTGTCCAAACATCTGTACCTGTCGCTACGCTTTCGGTACAAAAGACATCCGCTGAAATAGAGGAACTCAGTCTAAGAACGCCACGTCCTGTGGCAATTTATCTGTGCGAAAGCGAAGCGACAGCAACACACGACTGAGTGACCAACATCATGTTGCCCTAAAGCCTCCGGACGCAATTATGCCGAGGCATAATTGATACAATTACTTCTCTTTGAGTGTGATGTACTATAAAATATATCAATATCTTTATAGATAAGTCAGCACATCATCAAAAGTAACAATTCCAAGTAGTTCAAGGTTCTCAGTTACTACAGGGACTGCTAAAAGACCATATTTCCGAATGATTTGGATTACTTCAGATTGGTTTGTATGGGCAGATACTGAAATTATTCCGGAGTTCATAATTTCACGCATTCGACACTCTGGTGGTGAAATTATTAGCTCTCGTAATGATACGACTCCAAGCAATTGTTTATTCGTATCTGTAACATATAAGTAATAAAAAGTTTCTGCATCTGCTTCACTATGCTTTAGGCGTTCAAACACATCAATTACTAAATCATCTTTTGCAACTATTACTACGTCTGTTGTCATCAAGGCTCCCACTGACCCTTTTTTGTATTGAAGTAATTGCTTAATATCATCGGCTTCATCTTTTTCCATGCATTCTAAATAAAAATCGGCTTCTTTATATGATAGTAGCCCCAAGAAATCTGTGGCGTCATCTGGAGGTAATTCATTTAACATCTCCACTGCAAATGGACGGTCAATCTCTATAATACATTTTTTCTGCATGGCTGGTTCTAGCTCGCTAAAAATTTCTCCAAATTCAGACGGAGTTAAAAAAGAATAAATTGTGAAGCGTTTTTCCTCACTAAGTTCTGTAAAAAATGTTGCTTGATCCATAGGATGTAAATCTAGAAAATCCTTTCGAAAAGAATCTTTTTTTCCAGACTTTAAAGATTGCAACATGTAGTATGTGTACTCTTCTTTATATTTATATTGATGTAGTCTAATCATTATTGACGCTCCTTTCTATTACAAATTCTCAATTTCGACACTCAGGACGTGATCAATCTTTTTGACATAATAATAAATCTCCGTCGTATATTGGTTTTCTGGTACCGAAAGAATTAAGTCAATTAATTGGTGATCGTTATCAATATCTTTGAGCTTGAAATGCCGAATTTTATATTCATATTTTTTTGAAGATCCATTTTGCCCTCTATGCTTAATCATTTTAATTAATTCTGTCATACGATAATTCGATTCCACGATAATCTTTAATGAAATATCCTGTCGGTTAAGTGTTGATAGACCTAATGTTTTAATGAAGAAGGGCACAATGTTGACTGCCGCTATCAATAGGATGACAGCACATGTTGCTTCTAGATAAAACCCTGCCCCGATAGAAATTCCAAGGGCAGAAGCTGACCAGATTAGTGCAGCGGAAGTAAGACCAGAAATAACCTCGTTACTTCTTCGTAAAATAACGCCAGCACCAATGAAGCCAACTCCGCTTACAATCTGCGCAGCAAGTCGCATCGGATCCATATTCGGATGATTGGCACCTCCAAATTTTCCGAATGCTTCTATGGATACAATTGTTAATAAACAGCTGGCAATACAGATGACCATACTAGGTCTTATGCCAAGTTGTTTTTGTTTAATCTGTCTATCAATCCCAATCAATAATCCGAATAGTAAAGCTAGACTTAACTTGATTATCATTTCTACTGTCATTATCATCGTCAATCACCTCTTCATTTCTTTTTATAGAATGCCACTAAAATAAAAATAATATAAAAAAGCTCCCGTAAAAAAGGGAGCTTCTTGCTTAGAATGTATCTTGTTCGACGTACACATCAAATAAACCTATCTTGGTAAACTCCAATTTTGCGGGAAATTCATAATTGGGTTTTTGAAGAAAGGGACATATGCGGACTGAACGCAAAAACGCTGCCTTTTGCCATATTCGAATTATTTAAAAATATGAAATGCCATATCGAATAACTATCCATCACATGTTTCCCCCTTTTTAGTCAAATAAAATAAAAAACCCCTCTAACGATTTAGAGGGGGTGAAAAGCGCACGAAAAAACAAAAAAGTACGTTCGATTCCCCTTAATCGAGTTTTAGCACTATACACCGTAAAGAAATGATATCATTTCTTAGCCACCTTATGAAAAGCCTTAATTCGGCAATTCCTGTTCTACCCATGGGTATCTTTCGATATTTCTGGGCAGTGGCCTATGTTTGCATAGGAGCCTCACCTAACGAGGACATATAGTTTTCAAGTGAATTGTACTCCGAATTATTTTGGTTGTCAACAACTGTTTAAAAGAAAAAATCTTAAAATGGCCTCATACGTGGGGGGCCGTTCCATTGGGTAAAACGATATTGGCCACGAAGGCATATCTCAGGACGTTATATCTTTAACCTTTGTTCCCCTACTGGCTAGCTCCCTTTCCAATCAACTTTTTATTACATAATATCCCGAACTTTTGGTGATGAGCCTTATTATTATGCTTACAATTTTTACTTAATCAAATTTGGGGTTAGAAGTTTTTTTGAATGATGATTTGTCAAATTAAGTGCAACAATTGCTCATTAAAAGCCTCGTTTGCAGTTTTCCAACCAAGACATTTTCTTGGTCGGTTGTTGATATA
>NZ_JBNNVG010000025.1:0-45226 GCF_050280425.1 Lysinibacillus sp. NPDC093190
TTTTTGCATCATTAAGTGATTAACATATTTAATATGCGTACTTTGCGCTAACGCATCTTGGATTTCGATTAAATCTTGTCCATCATTGTAAACATAGCGAATTAAGGCTTCACGACTCATCTGGTTACGTAAGGCGACTTCTGTCATTCTGCCTAACTCATCCGTCGTAACCTCGAGCACTCTACCAACACTGTCGGTTACTTGAGATAAGAAGCCTTTAAGGTTATAGGCAAATTGAATATGATGCTCTTGCTCATTTTTTACTTCTTTTAATCGGTATTTCGTCTCTGTTGTTTGTTCAAATACATAAATCAATCGTGTATCATGCTCAAACAAATGATACTCCTCACCTGTATTTGTTAAGGTCATTCTTTCTTGTTTATTAAAATACGGCAAGTTTATTGGTAAATTTGGAAATACGACTGCGCGACCATCCGTCACAACAATCCCAATCAGGTCTTCTTCTTCAAAAATCTCTAAGGCTAGATCGTATGTAAAGTGCATACCATGACCTGACAAGCCAATCCGGCTACTATCACTGTACCAAGCGCGCTCCCATGAAAGGGGGATAGGTCCAGGTAGTTCAAAATCGACGTCTTCATAAACCATACGTCCAGTGATTAAATCAACGGGTTCAAAACCCCACTGACAGAATTTCTCACTTAACCCTTGTGTACATTTAAATTTACTGTTCATTAATACTTTATGATTTAATTTCGTTAACCCTTTTGTAGCCATATCCTTCATACCGTCTAATACCTTCGACACACCTAGCAATTCATCCATAGACGAAATGACTTTATCTGCGGCCGTCTTCACAGCCTTAGATCCTTTGTTAGCTAGTTCCGCTAGTCCCTTTACTGCATCTAACGTTTTAGATACTTTTGGATAAGCTGCCTTCATCCCTTTTGCTACAGCTTTTGAAGCATCTATTGCCTTATCAGCACCTTTTGCGACATCAGCAGCTTTATCTAAGAGTTTTGCCCCTTTTTTGACCTTGTAAGCTGCTTTCGCGGCATCACCAACTACCGGGACCGCACCTACAATGTTCATGGCTGCATCCATGTAGTTCCCTCTTGCCAAGCTAATTCCTGCATTTGCAATATCTGCAAATGTACCTATGACAGGAATAAACCCAGCGATATCCAGCGCTGTACTTACGCCATCTACTAAACTACTAAACCAGCCTTTCTTCTCTTTTTTCTCTTCTGCCTTTTGCGGGAAAATTAAGTCAACTTTACTCATAGCTTCGATTGCTTCTTCATTTAACTTCGGTGGTTGACTCTGCTTCTCTATACCTTCTTGATCAATGAGCGTACTAATTAATTGTGTGTCAGCGGCCATAATTACATGACTTTGCTCCTTCGCTGATATCGCAATCCATTCTTCCGCCTCTACGGATAGCTCTTTCATTCCACTAATTTCGAGTGTTTCATCCGCCGCTAGCATGATGGTACTGTTACTTTGAAATGTTACGCCATCTCCATCATCCATCTTTAAGTCCAATACCCCATCTACTGCACTAAAGGTAATATCTCCAACTCCTAATGTCACATCTTTCCCAACATTGGTCGCCAATGATTTAACGGTAGTATCCGCCATTTTCTTCGTCTGCTTTTGTCCACCCTCTGGTGTGGCTGGATTCACACGCACCGAGCTAATAACAATGGCTTCTTCTTCAACTGCACTAGGAAAATGCAATTGGGCACGTGCACCTATTTGAGGCATTAAATACATAACGCCATTGGCATCTGCTGAATAGGCAAACCAATGTGCTTTTTCTTGATCCTGGCTTTTATCTATATCTAAATGAATTTTAACGGTGTTTTGCGTAACATCAATGATCTTTCCTGTAAATGCTGCACCAATGAGATCTAAATTACGTACTAATCGCTGACGAATACTTTTCTCTGGTTGGGCAGTGTATTGAAACTTCAACACACCCTCATCAAGATGAGTTTCCCTAGCCGTTACGATATAGGAACTTCCCTTGAATTGCACCAACGTGCCTAACTCATGGGGCTCTGTGCTTTCAAACTCACAAAAAGTATAATCTGCTTCACTCACATCTGTACCATCGTTTTCAGTAATCAGCCGATACGCATCGACGTCCATTCGTACTATAGAAGGCAGATGGTCGATCGTTATGCTTTTTCTACTTTGAGGTGTACCAAGCCAAAATCGAGCACCCTTTCCTTTTAAATCAGGAAAAACAACGGCGTGCAAATGAGAAGCCATTCTTTTAATGAATTCCCAATCTGTTTCTAAGTATTGAATCGCAATACTACCAATGGCTTGACCGTTAGAAGCTTGGTCAATGTAATCCCCATTAGGATAGGCGCTTACGATATTTTTTATTAACTGCACGTACGTCATGTTCACATCTTGAAAAGAACGTGAGCGCTTTGCAATATCCATATTTGCTGTAAATGATACTGCCTCAACGGAGACAAAGTGCACCCCTTGTGCTGCCTGCAACTCCGCATTTTCAATTCTTCCTGAGAACAATATGTCACTAGATCGTCCAAATTTCACAACAACTTCATCTGTATGATTGACCCGCTGAATATACTTTTGCGCTTGCTCTTCAGCGATCATTCCCGTAAAGTACAACCTCGCATGGTCATTGCCCTTATGTTTGATGGTTAGTTTATCTAAATGAATAAGTGGATATGGCCATTCGAGCACAAGATCCTCATACGTACTAACCATGTGTATTTCCTTTTCTTCTAGCGATTTCATTACTTACCTCCTTTCAACCAACCTCGTCTTTTAAAAACCTTGTTTCGGTATTTCTACTTCCTCTTGACCGTCATGAATAATTTCGATTTTGCCTCCACCTGCTGAGCATTGGGTATGGCAGCGGCTTAATAACGCTTGCTTCCCCTCGATATTGACATTTTCCATGCCTTCCAACCAATCAATGGAACATGTTGGTGTACATGGCTTTTGCAACTGTAAACAAACACCAAAAGTTGGAATGTTGTCAGGGTTTCGATCCCCTACATTCATTACGGCTTTCTCTTTAATATAAACGCCATGGTCTTGCGGCAAATTTAAATAATTGAGATGGCTACCATGTTCACATGAAATGATTGCTCCATGTACGACATAACTAAATTGCTCTTGTTCCGAACCTTCTGTTTCCAAACTTTCTACAACTTGAGCCATTAAATATCCTTCCTTTCGAATCGATTGAACACTGTTTCAAACTACGACAGTGTTTTGGAATGATTTATTAGAATGATCTATCGACTTTGTAGTTTTACTCTCTGCAAATGAATCCCGATATATGGTCGTCGTAGCATACTTTCTGCCACGTCTAAATTAACGATTGTGAACGATTCCTTTTTGCCGTCGACTTGAAAAATACAATCCAGTTCCACTTTCTTCGGGTCAATTACGAGCTCCTTTATCTGTCCGTCTGGATAATAAGCCGTCTCATCGGAAATACAGTTCTTCTTTACAATGTCCATAAGCCAATGCACACGCTGTGTTCCTTTCTTCACATCCGTAAAGACAATGGCTGTAAATTCTAAGTTATCCTCATATTTCACCAATAACCCTTTTAAATCATCAGACACGATTCTTCGAGGCTTTTCTAAATAATCCAGATATACCGCATTCTCTTTTTCTATTACTTCCCCGAATACAGATGAACAGACAAAGTTATCATCGAGGTCTGTCTTGAAAGGAATAATTGGATTTGTAATGCTTTGATCTTGCCGAACAATAAAATACTCCATCTTTTCCTCCTGTAACTATCATTTCTGTCGATTCCAACGTTAATGAATCCAATGAATGTCTTTTATCTGGTCTGGGCTAAATAGACATTTTTCTTGATCGCGTTTAAAGAAGGTAGCCCCTTTTAAATTAGCACCTGTAAAATTAGCGCCTGCAATCTGCGCAAACTCAAATTTTGCATTTTCCAAATTCGCATGACTGAAATCAGTGCCTAGGTAACATGCAACTTCATCATCAGGAAGCATTAGCGTTTTTCCTTGTGCATGCGTAAAATTAGCGCCTGCTAAATTGGCATTTCGAAAATCAGCATCTTGAATGGCTGCATAGGAAAAATCAACATTCGCTAAGCTACAATCTACAAAACTAGTCCCGACGCAAACACTTTGCTTCAATGAAGCCCCTTCTAAGTCACAGCCATTGAAATTCGCATAGGAAAAGTCCATTTGGTCGAAAAGTTTTTGCTGTAACTGTAGGCTTGAGAAATTTTCAAATGTATATGATTTATCCGTCTCATTTTTCCCTAACCATGAGAGAAGATTTTGTTCCACCCGTTCCCGTTCGTCGAGCATTGCAACATCTTCACTAAATCCTTTATATTCACCGACACGAAATCGCAAGCATGCTGCTCGTTGGAAATCTATTTCAGGTACGCTTTCTTGTTGATAACGGAAAAGATAGCGTACCAATTGAATAATATACTGATGAAACAAAATCACAGTCTGTTGAATAATTCCTCGAACGTCAGCTGCTTGGATAGCGAGATATGGTTTTCTTTCTTTTTCAAGCGTTTTGTGTAAATCTATAATCGCCTCGCTGAGCCATTCCGCTTCATACTGTGCCGTGCATTCGCCCCAGTCGTAGTACCATTTTTCTCCATACGCTTCTAGCAAATACGTACACTTGTTATCTAGTAATGATGTTCGTAGTAATGAAAAATGAATAAAGGCAACTGGCGCTAGCCTTCCTTGATCTTGCTGACCTCTAATATTTGAAAACAGCTGTTCAAGTGAGTGAATGATTGGTTTTAGTAATATTTCCTTCTCTTGGCGAAACTGTCGATCAACCTTCTCTTGTAATCGGCTGATATGAACTGACACGCATTCATCCATAAAATGCTGTAATGCTTCTTCTCGTTTCATGCGTCCACATCCTCACTAATTTGCTCGTACTTCTGTTCCTTTGATCTCCATTTTGTCTTCCATCTTGATGGAACTGTCTTTACAAACCATCTCTATTTTCTCGCTCGCATTAATCATAATTTGCTTCGCATTGATGGCGACTTTATCTGTTGCTTGTAAGGTAATATTTTTATCACTTATGATGGAGATCCCATTATCATCCATAAGCGAAATCATTAATCCTCCACCAGATATGACAATCCGATCAGGTGCAAGTAGAATTTGTTTACCGTGCTTCGTTCTGAGTGTTTTGACATCTGGATCGGCCATCCGTGCTGGGTCTTGGCGACTATCCTCCGGTGGTGCAGGTCTTGAACCACCGCCGCCACCGCCACTAGCACTTCCACCGCCTCCTGGACTAGGCGGATTCGTCGCTGCTAACATCGAACCAGATTGCGGAGGGGCTTTAGATACGGAACTAATCGCAATCCCTTCATCCTCACGATTGCCTGGGAAATAGATTCTCACATTATCAGATAGCTCCGGCATGAAGTACCAGCCTGTATTATCTTCTGATGCATAGATCGTTGAATACGGAAACCAATACGCTGTATCTTTTTCTTGACCCTCGTCGAAATCGACATGAATACGAATTTTGTCCCCCGCAACATCAATTACTTTTCCTTGAATGGAGGCGCCAATAATAGCTTGATTATAAGTAGTGTGTACACTGAAGCCGTTCTGAGGTGTTAACGTATAAATATGCTTGAACAAGCCATCTTTTAAAGTTGAGTAGATTTTATAGACATACAATTTTTTTGATTGAAATGTAACTTCATTGCCTATTTTGAATGGTTGGAACGATTCTACTTCATAGTACATGTAGTCACTATCAGTTATACCGTCGAGATGATTTTTACTGGACACAAGGAAATTGCCGATCGCCTTTTTAACTCGATAATTAATGGCCTCCATTTTTTGCGTGCCCCCAGCTTGAAACGGAACACCGAAGTAAAACTTTGCGGCTGGGTGAACCGTATCTGGCACCAGACCTGTATGGAATCTTGATGCCATACGTTTAAGAAACTCCCAATCTGTCTCTATATATTGCATCGTAAAGCGTCCAATAGTAGCGCCCTTTGAGGCATAATCCATGAAATCTGCACCTTTTTGATCGGCAATACATGCATTTATTAATTCACTATAGGGCATACTCGCATTTTGATAAGTTTGGTTTATCTTCTTCACATCTAACACATACGTATGCGAAACTGCTTTAACCTCTAAATAATAGGTACCTAAAACCGATTTCACTTGTACATCTAACGCCAGGCCATTGAAGATAGGAATAGTTTGTCCACCACTACCGATTTGCACTACTTCAATAGCCGTTTCGGCATCCGTCATATATACATAGGAATCTTCGAGTTCATCTGGAATCACGCCCGTTAAATGCAATGTAGCATGCTCATTCATTTGTTGCGTAATTTCGATTTGATTGACGCGAATATTATAGGGCATCACGATGATATCTTTATACGTCAAGGCTGTTTCCTTACTCATTCGACAACACCTTCCCCATCTAATAATTTGTTTTCAACAAAGATGGATTCCATCATGCCGTAAGCAATGGGCTTCCAAATATCCATCTCTTTTTTCAAACAATTGACCGAGCCCATCGTCACATTCTCGCCTACTATAAACAAAAACATTAAATTATAAATCTTGTTATCTAGTGCTGGCGAAATGAAATCAAAGTAACCAATTTGTAAACCGTTAACTTCATTCATGCCGGTATCCAACATTTTTGTAGTTGGCTGCGTTTTTTGAAGGATATTCCTCATAGCCTCTGTGAAATCTTCTAATTCCTCTTCTTTTACCTGTTGTTCCATGATTTTCAGTGTGACATTGATGGACGTACTTTCGCTTGTATAAATATAATCGGGTCTACGACTGGATGGATATTTAATATCCATTAATTCAGGTTCCATCACATCAAATGTTGCAGGCATGCACATCCGGATTTGATCCTCATAAAAACTCATTTCTGTAAACGCAATCGTTTCATCTTCAATCATGAGCTGACCATCTTTAATCGCTTGCACGATATCAGTATGTAATAATTGGTTTTCGATGTTCTCCATTCGTTTCTTCTGCCTTGCCTGTTTCGTCATCTCGATAACTTCTTCATCCATGTAATTCATTGTTTTCGCTCCTTTGTTTTATCTACTATTCGTTCTATCTCATAACCTTGTATTCTTTTGTTTTCCTATTAAATAGCACCGATTTTTTATCAGTAATAAATCAAAAGTTATTGTTATTAATTTTATTTTTTTCAGTAATATTCCAGTGTAAAATACATTTATGACAAAATAACCATTAACTGGTTATTTTCATCATTAAATATGCTAATAAACCCTAGATAAAAAGTCAACATCCATAAGTTCTATTATTTGGAATAGACAAAAAAATAATCCTGAAGATCGGAAAAATTTGAAATTTAGTAGTTAGATATACTGTGTGAGGAAAAGAAAATATAGAACTTTAATCATTGTGGTATAGAAATAAAACTCGATCGAACGACGAATATATGGGAAGAGAATAATTTTAAGTTGTAACTATGAGCCACGCAAACGTGGTGATATCGCTAAGAGACGAGGGAAATCAAAGGAACAAATATGTGTGGTCATTTGCTTACGACATTGGTAGAGGAATCCTCTCTCAAATGGCAAATAAGGGTCGGATTACCGCTCAAGAATAGGACGGGTGTTAGGTCCTACATCGACACCTCAGTTTTGTATAAACGTTGATATAAATATGTACAAAAATGCTTGTTTAACCAAATACATTTTTGATTCCCTTTGTATATTACAACTTTACAGGGAGTGGCGAGCATGATAGCCTGGGCCGGTTAGCCATCACTTGATATAGCTGGGTTCTATGCTATCGAATCGTGCGAGTAGAGGCTCCGTGTCAAGTTGTAATTATTCACGCACTTGTATAGAAAAGTAGTTAATCAGCAAAAGTGTACATGCTTAGACTAGCAAAAATGTACATGCTTAGACTAGCAAAAATGTACATTGTTATTTTGACATTTACATTATGTACAGATTCTACAACGAACTATAAGAATTTTGCTAAAATGATAGGTATGCAATACAAAGCCGTTAATGTGCGACAAGGCAAATAAGTTAGAAAAGGATTTATCATATTCAACACGTCAATAGTTACCCAAGCGTTTAAAGGAATGGATGAATCGTTTCCAAAGCGTGGCGACACGTTACTATGTCAAATCAAGAAAAAGCTAAATTAGTGCTTCTTCAAACGTGTCGTAAGGTCAAGTTCTTGACAACTAACTCTTTTAGGAAAGCTACATAATGAGAGACAGGATGTTACTTATATAGACTAGAAAGGGATTGGGTAGCTATGAAAAAGATCACTTGGAATAGAGGGAAACTTTGGAAAGGGTGTATGTTGGCTTCTATCGCTCACGCAATAAACGTTGCACACTACCCAGAATTTGCTCACGAACAGTCTTGGGACGGCTTCAATTACAACGTACAGGATAGTTCTGGCACACGAGGGACAATAACATTCCATTCTAACTACCTAGTAGCCGCCTTTCGTAATGATAATAACGAAAGGCTATCAGACTATAAAAATGCTTTAGAATACTTTAAGGATGCACCCGAAGAAGTAAAAGAGTTAGCCACAGATGAAACACCCCCATATTTGTTAGAAGATATTAATGGAGAGACAAGACCTATGATTACTGCTGCTTTTTGGGGAACTGGCGAGGAAATCTATTCACAAGAGGAAATTGATGAAATGATTGAAAACAGGGGCTTTCTCTTAGAAAGACAAGCAATGGACATAGAAACTGCTATCGCTGAATCGCAAGAGGATGCTGAAATGACTAATGTACAAATTAACCTACTAAAGTCTATCTTCCATCGTAAGATTGAAAATCCCTATAAAACCATTGTTTTAACGGCAGAGGAAATTCAAATGATTGAATCTGAAGATGAAGAAGGGTTAGCTGAAAGCAGAATTTCTTTTGAGGAAATAGGTATCGAGTGGGAAGTATAAAAAATCAGTACATATTGGAATAAGAGGCTGTGACATAACTAATTGTTTCCTTCATAAAGCCAAAGAATCCCTACGTTTTTTGTAAGTTGAAACACTTTCGTCCCAGTCTCTTACTATTATTTCTATTAGCAACAATAGTTACGCTCTTCTGAAATTATCAAATAATTGTCAAGTTAAAATCATTATGTTATTTAGACTCTTCTATCAATCGTATAGGGAGATTAAAAAATCTGATAAAGTATCACTGACCTTATTAAAATCATCTAATTCTACACTTTCATCATAACAATATACCGCTGGATCGTCCCCATCATTTAAATTAAAAAACCAGAACATATATCCTTGATGCATCATAAATATAAATTGATTATCTGTGAGCTTTTTTATGCAATTATTTTCCTCCAAAAGTTCAATAGCCCACTCTTTTAAATCAAAAATGTACTTCATGGAATAATCCGTACCAACTAAAAATTCAATTCCATTACCAGCTTTATTCATAAAATCCAAATAAGTTTTAGGAAGTGTTCTAGTTGGAGACAATTTTACTAATTTTGATATATCATCCTTCTGCAGGGTTTCATTGGATAAGAATCCTTCTCTAAGGATGTCAAGAAATCCTCTATATTACTACTTTTATAAAAGTTCATACTAAATCTCCTTCATATTTTACTCATCTAATATTTGTACTCTCGTAATATTAATGTTTGGGAAATCCTTTTGAAATTGATCAATAATATCATTACAACTTTGACAAATCGCCTTGTGAGAAATGATTTTCAATATAAGGAAATCGTCCAAAGCAGATCATATCTCAGACTATCCTAGTACCTGTATGCTCTTTAATTACATTAAGAAAGTCTTCTTCTATTGTACTAATGATCCCCTAAAGAATACTTAGCACTAATATCATCCATCTCATATCTAAAACTTGCCAGATAGGTTCCTTCTATAATACTCTTATTATCTTTAGAATACCTCCGGATGATATTCAATTCCTTCTCTACATTCTTCTATACATAAATGATCTCACATTACATTTGATTCCTGCTCGTCTCTGAATTAAGGCCATTCTCCAATTATCTCACCCTTTGAATTAATAGTGTTGTTTTTAGAGTACTAAGTACCTACTCTCACTTTATAATAAAAGGTTGCTTATGGTTTTAGTCTAACCATAAGCAACCTATCAAATTTATAATTTCCATCATTTTGTACAAGCCTGTAAGTACAAAAATTTGAATCAAAAAACATTCATATTATACTTTTCAGGAAAAATACTGGATAAACCTTTCTTTATGAGGAATATATTCATCTTCAAGTAATTCCACTTCCAATAATTTCTTTTTATTCTCTAATTTCACAATAAATAAAGCGTAAAAATCACCATTAGTTGGGTAAGAGAATAATCCATACCCTTTGGAAGATATGACTTTGTTGACTTCCCTTATCTTTTCGGGTAAAAACTCATATTCAAATTCTCCCAACTTCTCAAGCTCTTCTTGTGAAGCTAACTCAATATTTTTGTCAAATTCATAATCTAAAATATAGTTTACAATTTCATAATTATCTTCACCTTTATAATCAAGATAAAGAAATTTCTTCGTAAGCATTCCATGTTCTAATACACTTGTATATATACTCTGCATTTCTGAATTATTTAAAATGGCTTCTAAATCATCATTATCATCGAAAATAAGCGGTACGATTTCCTCTTCAGACATTTTGATTTTCCTCCTGTATAACTATTGGAATAGTTCCCCATGTTTGTTTGGGATATAATCTGGATAATTTTTTCGATAAAAATTATCGATTAAGCGCAATAAAGGGTCCCATTCAGGATATGGTTCGGGATCACCTATTGTCATCTTTGCTTCCGGTGTATTCATTAGCAAATCATCGAAATGGTCGGGAACTGGTAAGCCAATCTTTTTCCTTACATGTATTAGGAACAAAATTTCATAGGGATAAAATCCATATCTATAATCACCAAACTCAATAGATTCCCCTAGCTCTGAGGCTAAATTCGAATGAAACATAGACATTTTCTCTATTAAAGTTTTGATTTCATCAAGTTGAGGTGTAGCCCAATTTTCTAGTACTTCTGAATAAATATCTAAATCCTTAGGTATTAAGTCGTACTCTAAATTTGATTTATTAAATTGTTCTCTCACAGTGATATGCAAGTTTTGGTTTGCTCCAGCAATTGTCTTGTTTCGATATTGTAAGTAAAGCTCTAACAAAAACCAAGTATGTTTGTTCCAATCATTTGTATCCAGTAGACGACCGCCAAAATGCTTTACAATAAAATCAAATAATATTTTCTCTTCTTTCTCCCATCCAAACATTGTGAAATGAATTAAGCTTGCTATAACGTCTCTAAAAGAGTATTCAAGCATCATTTTCGGATAACGGATTTTATATAGGTCTTGTCCCATACATTGATAAAAAACAACAATCATTATTTTTTTAAAATCTTCTATATTATCTTCGCGATTAATTAATACATCATTTTTCCATTTTGAAAGGTAATAGGATTCTATTGAATCTAGGTCTATTAATAAAATATGATCCTTTTCTACAGAATTCAGATCAACTATAGAAGTAATTTCATTTTGATTATCTAAGTAACCTTTTTCTACATCCTCAAATTTTATCCCTTCAAAGTTTTTGCTGTACCTTCTATACGCTAACTCTAATTTTTTTTGGTTTAGCATTGTAATCTCCTTAATTAATCAAGTTTTTTATTCCAATCTTTTACCTTTAATTCGTCTACTCCAAAACCTGTTTTAGTAATTTTTATATCTGTTTCTACCCTAATAAAGTCAAATTCTAGTCCCGGATTCTCCTTTTTTAGTTTTTCATATTGCACTTTAAAATCAGAATACCTTAAATCATCACTATCAACCATGTTTTGGAAGTACTTTTTACCACCCATTTTCTGTTTATCCGAATAACTGAAACGTGCAGAATCTGAAGCTTTTGATTCTATCATTGTTAACTTAGGTGGTGGTCCTTTCGATAAAAATGTCCCATCAATACCATTTCTACCCACCTGGAACATATCTGATATATCGTCCCCTAAGTTATTTCTCTTAGCTACTATTTTCGATACTTCTTCTCCAAAATCCCCCTTGTCATGGGAGAAATATTTAGTATTATCGATTTTTCTTTCGTATGTTTTTGCATCTTTTAGCTAGCTAATAAACTTGATACTCTAGATGATATAAGTAAAAAATATGAATTACTTAGATAAACAAATAGATAAATTGAAAAAAGAAGGAAATAAAGATGAAGCTAAAAAATTAGAACGAGAAAGAAGTAATTTAACTGCTTTTTTTACAGCCTTTTTAAACTTCTTGACCAATTTGCTCTTGGATAAATTATTTTTTAGCTTCCTGGCTTTTGTCAAGACCTTGCCTAACTTTTTCTTGAGCTTTTTCTTCGCTTTTTTTAAGGCTTTCTTTAGTTTCTTTTTGGCCTTTTTGATTTTCTTTTTAGCCGCTTTTTTAATTTTCCCTACGACAGGGATACTGCTTAAAGCACTACCAAGTGCTCCGAAGAATCCTTTACCATTCTTCGCCATTAAGCACCACCCCCACCAATAGGGATCATGCCCATGACGTCTAGTGCGGATTCAAGGTCAGCACCTTCTCCCGATGTATTAGACACGGACACAGGTGCTTTGTTCGAGCCTTCCATTGTGACAACCTGTCCCTGCATATCGGTGATACCGTCAAGAACGAGACTGCTAGTGCCACATGTCAAGCGCATGGATTCTGTTGCACTCATGGAAATGCTTTTACCAGCAAAGGTGATCGTATCATTGGCTGTTAGTGTAAGCGGATGCTTACTATGTACTTCTACCCCGCTTCCCTGATCCAGCTTTAGGAAAACGGCGCCTTCCTTTGCAGTAAACGTGACAGATTGTGGGTCTAGCTTGATGTCCTTGCCTTTTGGTGTACCCCAGTAGGACGTTTTCGGATCGGCTGTTTTTGGATTCGAGTCGCCGCCCTTTCGTACCCTGTGGCGGACAACGGCTGCTTCCTCCCGGTATGTCGGGAAGGCAAGATGAACGCTATCGCCTTCTTCTGGCGGGCTGTAAAAACCGCTATGTCCTTCTGCAATATAAGGCGTAGCAAGCGAGAACCATGTGGCTTCTTCCTTTTTTGTGCCTTCAATGATAGGTGCAGGCGTCCTCTAATACCTTACCCTCAGTGGCTGTGCCTGAAGGAATGTTGGGTCTTTCATATAGGAAGCACAATTTGTTTCAAAAGACTGTCGACTTTGCCTACAATGCAAAAATAAACAGCTCACACCTACCAATAAAATGGTTGTATGAGCTGTTTAAGTAGATGAAAAGATTTTTTAGCATGTGATGATAGCTATTAAAATTTAGCAATTATGGTTTTGTGAGCATATCCATATTAAATTAAAATAATCTTTTAATCTCTTTTTTGAAAAATATACTTATCTTTAATATACCTACGCTGTAAAAATTTGTAAAAGTATCTGTAATCTTATAAAAACCATCTTTCTTTTTGCCTTCAGAATAAAAATAGACTGCAGGATCTTCACCCTCATCTAATTTAAAGAAACAAAACATACACCCTTGACTTACCCAAAATACAAAGTCATTAGAAGTACGGACCAAAGACACGTTATTTTCTTCTAATAATTCTGCTCCCCATTCGTTTAATTCCAATAACTCGTCAAAAAAAACATGCTTAATTCAACACGAATTACTTTGGAATATTTGAAGGAATCATTGATTTCAAACTAGACGTATTAACTTCTCCGTTTTTCAGTTGATTTTGAACTGTTACTACAACTCAGTCATGGAGAATTACTTTTGGAATTATGAAATCTGAATTCCTTTACATGAAGGAGTTTGAAAGTATAGAGCATTTAAAATAGAATTAGAAAAATATATAAATTACTATAATACGAAACGAATTAAGGCAAAATTAAAACGAGTCCGGTGCAAAACCGAACTCATTTAACCTAGCTGGCCTAATGAAATAACCGTGTTTAACTTTTAGGGGTCACTTCAAAAGCCATTTTAGCTAATCAAGATTTTTTATCTATTAGCTCAAAAAAGCTGGCAACTGATTTAACCATTTTTCAAAGTTATCAGCATCCTTTTCGATATTATTCTCTTCATGTGAATAATAATAGACTCCTGTATTGGGGCATTTATTTGAGAGAAGACAAAAGTAGTCTCCATTACCTACACTATAAAATGGAATTAATTCCTTCTTCCACCCTCCAAATTTCATTTCATAGTCATAGGTAAATTCAATAGTGTCATTTCCATTTGTTTTACCATTGGAAACATTTAAAATGTCCCCTGGAAAGGAATATTCAGTCATTAATTCAATAAAAAATTTAAATTCCATTGGTAACTGACACCCGAACTTTTTCTCTATCTTTTCCCAATCACTAATCGAAGGAATATCTAAATCCCCTAATTCTTTATCTAAAATACTATCTAATAAATTTGCAATCTCATCTCTTGTCACTATCTTTTCCTCCTTTTAAATCCCTTCTCCTGGTAGTATATATTCTTTGCCTCTTTCTTTATAATGTTCTCTAATTTCCTTAGTTCTTTGAGAAGAAGTTAACTGGGAAGGTCTATTATGACGTGTATGATTCCCTTCACCCCTATGAGTTCTTTGTTCTAATTCATCTAATTTCCCTCCATCTTTAACAGGGACTTGTTGTCTATGATGTGCTTCTATATTTTTATCACCATGCGTCTTTTTAGTTGTTGGTCCTCTTCCATTACGCATTCTAATGACTTCTTCTATTGTTTTTGGTTCATACCTTACAGGTGGTAGAGACATTGGTGGATCTGGATTTGGATAATTGTTTGGACTTAGTTTAGCATTATCCGTACCCTTATTCTGCTGTTGGGCAGTTGACGTACATAGTAAGCATCCGCTTACACTAACAGCCAGTGATACGATCACCTTTGCAGGTAAAAGCATCTCCATGAGCGCAACAGAATCCATGCGCTTAACATGTGGCTCCAGCAGTCTTG
This sequence comes from Lysinibacillus sp. NPDC093190, assembly GCF_050280425.1. NCBI lineage: Bacteria > Bacillati > Bacillota > Bacilli > Caryophanales > Bacillaceae > Lysinibacillus > Lysinibacillus sp. NPDC093190. The sequence goes on from NZ_JBNNVG010000025.1 coordinate 14,989, forward strand.
TTTTTGACGGGATCACCGATATTCAGGGACAGGTTGTCACAATGGAAGGCTCGAACAAAGCACCTGTGACCGTATCTAGGGTTCGAGTCGCTGCCCTTTCGTACACTATGGCGGACAACAGCTGCTTCCTCCCGGTGTGTCGGGAAGGCAAGATGAACGCTATCGCCTTCTTCTGGCGGGCTGTAAAAACCGCTATGTCCTTCTGCAGTATAAGGCGTAGCAAGTGAGAACCATGTGGCTTCTTCCTTTTTTTGTGCCTTATCAATGGATAGGTACAGGCGTACTTGATCCTTTTTGACCTCTAATACCTTACCCTCAATCGCTGTGCCTGACAGCGAAGGAATATTTAGTCTTTCTTGACGAATACCTGCCTTGGACAGTAGATGATATTCATATGTAAGGACACCTTGTTGCATATGAGTGTTGCCTTTGCCACAATGTAAAAATAAACAGCTCATATTTACCTTAAAAATGGTTGTATGAGCTGTTTGAGTTGATGGAAAGCGTTTAACTTGTAATAGTAACTATATTAAAAACCCATATTGGTTTTATTATAAAAATATTGCGTTTGATTCCAGTGTTTTTCTTGTTCTTCTTCTGTGAATTCAGTGACACCTACTCTACTGAGCTTCGCAAATATTCTATCTTTTAGGGACTATAATCAATAGACTACCTTTAGAATTTAACAAAATAGACTTCAAACGTTATTAATCGTTATATCCTTCGGGATCTTCTTCACTCATGATATACTCTATATCTTCATCCGTGAATTCTTTACCTTCCCTTACAGGTTGTCCATTAGGATCTAACATTCCCATTACTGCTTTATCTCGGTCTGATACAATTAAAGTATAATCTTCAACTGAAAATGGATTTGGTGGTAAATCTACGGTTACTCTCCACGCTGGCCGGATGTCATCATTATCTCTATTTATCATATCCACTCTAAATGTATAGGCCTCATCAAAATATAAATTTTCTATTACTTCATTAACTGTCCCATCCAAACCATGTTCTTTATGATATTCTATTGCTTCTTCGGGTGTCAATATTGTATTTACTGTTATTTCTCCTATTTCGCGATAATGTCTCGGAAAATCTTCTTCCTTCAATTTTATATATTCTTCAAATTCTTCATCAGTTAAACTTTTAAACTCTTCATCAGTCATTCTTTTGTATTTATCTAAAGACATATTTTATCATTCCCCTTTTTTACTTTGAGTTTCTTCTTAATCTATTAATATATTCAAACGAATGTTCTATCGAAGCCTCATCAAATAGATGCCTATTCTTCATAACTTGTTTATATACGTATTCTTCTTTTTCTAGGCGACTCTGCTTATTATAAGCATCTCTTCCAAGTTCTAACCATTGTCCAGCATAATAACCCTCATGGTATAGATTAATGAGAGAAGGATCTTTCTTTATATAAATTTTTCCATTCACATTATCAAAGCCTGCTTCTAAAGTATCATTAAGAACTTTTTGCTCTTTATCTACCACAACATCTATACCGGATTGTTTCCATTTTTGCTTAAATTGTCTAATTTGTTTCCTTGTAGCCAATGTTTCCTCTCTACTGTTCTTTTTAGGTGCTTTTCTATAATCAAAATTCTCACTAGCTACCTTAACATCTTGGCTTGAACTTTTATTTGAAGCTGACGTCGGTTTCGCTGCCGGTTTTGCTGGGGCTGCTGCTACCTTCTTACCTCCTGTTGTTGGTGCCTTTTTCGGTGCTGCTAGCTGCTGTCTTCTTACTTCCAGAGTAGTATTTAACCGCAGCTTTTCCTCCTTTGCCAGCGGCTTTGGCAAATCCACCACCTAAGACACCTGCTGCTGCAATTCCTCGATCCAAGGCACTTAGTTTAGTCTTTGTAATTGGATCAAATCCAAAGGCAGCTTCAAAAGCAGCTTTGGCATTCCCGACGACTGGAATGAAATCGGCAGCCGTAGATATAGCTTGTCTGACATTAACGTTTTTTGCAGCTACTGCTACTTTCTTCGCTGTCTTTTTAACGACCTTAACTACTGTTTTTGCATACTTCTTGGCCTTTTTAACAGCTTTTTTCCCTGCAAGTACTGCTTTTTTCGCAGCCCGTTTAAACCGCTTGACCCATTTGCTCTTAGATAAATTATTTTTTAGCTTCCTGGCTTTTGTCAAGACCTTGCCTAACTTTTTCTTGAGCTTTTTCTTCGCTTTTTTTAAGGCTTTCTTTAGTTTCTTTTTGGCCTTTTTGATTTTCTTTTTAGCCGCTTTTTTAACTTTCCCTACAACAGGAATACTGCTTAAAGCACTACCTAGGGCTCCGAAGAATCCTTTACCCTTCTTCGCCATTAAGCACCACCCCCACCAATAGGGATCATACCCATGACGTCTAGTGCGGATTCAAGGTCAGCGCCTTCTCCCGATCTATTAGACACGGTTACAGGTGCTTTGTTCGAGCCTTCCATTGTCACAACCTGTCCCTGAATATCGGTGATCCCGTCAAAAACAAGTCTGCTGGTGCCACATGTCAAACGCATGGATTCTGTTGCGCTCATGGAGATGCTTTTACTAGTGTAAACAGATGTTTACTATGTACTTCTACTCCGCTTCCATGATCCATCTTTACGAAAACGGCAACTTCCTATAGAAGAGATAGAAATGGTGGTAGTCAGACCTTCCAACTACCACCATTTTATCATTTATTTAATTTTAACTTATTAAACATACATTTATTAACAGATCTTTTTATAATAACAATACTCTCTAAAGTTCTCATTAAAATCAAAAATCGATTTTTACTGATTTCTTAATCAAATTACTTTAAATCCTTAACAATTACTTCATACAACTCTCCAACATTTGTATCCATCGGTACCAATGCATAATAATTTTGATCATTATTTAAGATAAATTGAATCAGCTTTGTTCTTGCATCATTCCAATAATTTTTCATACCTGAATAGTATTCTTCCACATCTTCTTTATAATCTAACTGCAGTATATATCCTTTTTCCGTCATTGCAAAAACAATTAAACTTCCCAACAGATTTTTTTGCACATTTTCTTTTTCGTATTCTTTTGATAAAAACCAGATTTGATCTAACCCTATAAGTTTTTTGTATTTCTCATAAAAGCTGTTATCATCCATAACCTCATAATCATGTATCAATTCATTGACAAATGAGCGCCATCTTGTTGGAATTACCTTTTCCAATAAAGGGTTATTTTCAATACCTTCTATTATTTCATCTATCTCTTCAACCTCTTGTTCATTGTTGTATTCATTTATGGAAATAGATTTATATTCCATTGAATTCTTGTAATGTGCCAATTCATATGGATAGTGATTATTATTTATTAGGCTTGAATCATCTAGTTCTAGTATCTTTGCTAATGCGGCTGTTTCAAAGCTCCAAAACCCTACATATCCAGGTTCTTTATGTGCATTTTTCCATTCATAATCATAATGGCCTTTAAACCATTCTTTCTCCATATACTTTTGCAATCTTTTAGATGCTTCTTTCTTATCTGTTTGCGCAAGTTCTATAATTTCCCTTGTTTTTGCATATGGATTTTCTTTAAAATAAACATCTGTGATTTTGGTCCATCCAATATCACCCACACATAATAAATAATCAATCAATGAATCTTGGATATTCTTTTCTTCAACCACCTTAGCTAGTCTAACAATATTCTTTTTATCAGTTTCTAGTAATATTCCTAAGGAAATCATCCAAAGCAGATTTGTATATCCGACTACCCTAGTTCCTGTATGCTCTACATCATTAATTGCATGAAGAAAATCTTCTTCTATTGTACTAATGTCTTCTCCTAAAGAATACTTTGCTCTAATGTCACTCATCTCACGTATAAAATTCGATAGATAGGTTTCTTCTATAATACTTCTATTATCATTAGGATATCTTTGAATACCATTTTCTTCATCCTCTTTCAAACTTTTTATATCCTCTATATTTTCTTTGATGAACCTTTTATGGAATTCTATTCCCCTTATACATTTTTCCTCCACACACAAATGATCTCTCATTATATTTGATTCCTCCTTGCTTTTTAGTTAAGGCCAATCTCCAATTATGTCGCCCTTTGCATCTAGCTTATATGTTTTTACATTTCCACTACTATCAATTTTTGATAGTACTCTGTCTACTTCACCTTTTTTCAAAGATTTCTCAATCTGTCCCGCTAATTCTTCATCTCCATCAACGGCTTTCAATATTCTACTCTTTCCAGTTTCGGCTCCTGTCAACCATTCATTTGACATTTGTGGTCCATCTTTAGGTGTTTTCGATAATTGTGAACTACCAAACTTTGCTTCATCAATAACATATTTGATATTTGATTTTGAATTTGTATTTTCGTATAATCCGTCAATCCCTTTTACAATTTTATCATTAACACTTGATGGGGCACCCCTGCCAATTGGCTTTAAGTCATATCCAACATCTTTTAAACTTTGATTGTTTAATAAATTGTCACTTGATTTTCACCATAATTACCTTTTTGCTTGTTTGTAGCTGTACTCGGATTAAAGTCGTCTACATTATTCTGACTTGGAGTTTTATCCTTTGGCTTAGGAATCGTATCGTTTTTCTTCCCACCAGAAATAATACCACTTATTGCTCCGCCGGCCTGCTTACCTCCAACCGCAATTCCACCTACACGCTTAGCAATTTTAACAGCTGGACCACCGAAAACAGATGCACCGGATACTACACGTTCCCATGGCTCCAATTTCCGTCCGGTAATTGGGTCTTTTCCAACGATGGTTTCATACGCAGCTTTGGCGTTTCCGAGAATAGGAATACAATCTACCGCCGCAGAAAGTGCTTCTTTATATCCACCGTCTTTAAAAGCATTGTAGGCGTTAGCAACTTTGCCTCCTACTTTTACCGCTGCCTTTTTAACTGCCTTAACAGTTGTTTTCGCTGCGGTTTTAACCGTCTTAACAGCTGCCTTTGTTGCGGTTTTAACCGCCTTAACGGTTGTTTTTGCTGCGGTTTTAACAGCCTTAACCGTTGTTTTCGCTGCGGTTTTAACCGCCTTAACAGTTGTTTTTACTGCCTTTTTAACTGCCTTAACAGTTGTTTTGGCTGCTTTTTTAACTGCCTTAACAGCTGTTTTCGCTGCCTTTTTAACTGTCTTTACAACTTTTTTTACATACTTTTTGGCCTTTTTAACTGCCTTTTTCACAGCCTTTTTAAACCTCTTAACCAGTTTGCTCTTGGATAAATTATTTTTTAGCTTCCTGGCTTTTGTCAAAACCTTGCCTAATTTTTTCTTGAGCTTTTTCTTCGCTTTTTTTAAGGCTTTCTTTAGTTTCTTTTTGGCCTTCTTGATTTTCTTTTTAACGGACTTAGCCGCTTTTTTAACTTTCCCTACAACGGGGAGACTGCCTAAAGCACTACCTAGTGCTCCGAAGAATCCTTTACCCTTCTTCGCCATTAAGCATCACCCCCACCAATAGGGATCATGCCCATGACGTCTAGTGCGGAGTCAAGGTCAGCGCCTTCTCCCGATCTATTAGACACGGTCACAGGTGCTTTGTTCGAGCCTTCCATTGTCACAACCTGTCCCTGAATATCGGTGATCCCGTCAAAAACAAGTCTGCTGGTGCCACATGTCAAACGCATGGATTCTGTTGCGCTCATGGAGATGCTTTTACCTGCAAAGGTGATCGTATCATTAGCTGTTAGTGTAAGCGGATGCTTACTATGTACTTCTACTCCGCTTCCCTGATCCAACTTTAGGAAAACGGCGCCTTCCTGTGCAGTAAACGTGACAGATTGTGGGTCTAGCTTGATGTCCTTGCCTTTTGGCGTACCCCAGTAGGACGTTTTCAGATCGGCTGTTTTTGGATTCGAGTCGCCGCTCTTTCGAACACTGTGGCGGACAACGGCTGCTTCCTCCCGATGTGTCGGGAAGGCAAGATGAACACTATCGCCTTCTTCTGGTGGGCTATAAAAGCCGCTATGTCCTTCTGCTGTATAAGGTGTAGCAAGTGAGAACCATGTGGCTTCTTCCTTTTTTTGTGCCTCATCAATGGATAGGTGCAGGCGTACTTGATCCTTTTTGACCTCTAATACCTTACCCTCAATCGCTGTGCCTGACAGTGTATGCTAGAAGTTGTATAAAATTTGATACTAAGTACACTAATTTTCTGTTCAACTTACGTACTTAAACGTGCAAAAAAGCACTTGTCGTCTGTCATAGACAATCAAGTGCTTTAAGTTCATATATTTTCTAAGTTTATTAGTATTTGCATGTTTTACAAGTTATTTTTATATTGACTGTATGAAATCTTTTTTATCACTTGGCAAGTATACATTTAAACCCGTTAGGAATTAAAATTACATATTATATCATCTTTAATTTTACTTCTTTATTGGATATATCGTCAATATGTGAGCAATCTAAAAAGATCCCTCTACTTACACCCTATTTCCTCATCATTTCTACTACCTCTATTTTCTTAACTAAGAGTAAAATAGATACCAAAATTAATCTATTGAGTATATTTTCTTCTACTCTCATGAGTGGCTAAATCTGCATAACGTGTCGTGATTGGTAATCGGCTATTTTTTTCTACAAAATGTAGAGTTATTTTTATTGAAGTCTCCAAATCGATCCAGTTACCGCATGAAATAAAAATGGGCTTTACATCCTTTCTCGTTCTCATCACTGCCCCATATACTTCTCCATCAACCTCAATATAAGTAAATTTCCCCATTTCATTTTTTGGCATTTGAAAATCGGTATCTTTTATCTTCAAGTAACTTTTTGCAACACCTATTGTAGGTTTTTTCAAATAAAAAGAAGCATGTGTTGCGATTCCCATATGCCTATAATGAAGATAACCATTTCCATCAAACATATATAGATCTGGTTCACATTGCAGCTTTTTCACTGTTTCCATTACCATAGGAAGTTCCCTAAAAGCAAGATATCCTGGAATATATGGCACATCTATTTGACCCCAATATTCTACTTCTTCTATAATTTGTTTTGTAATATAATCTATTACGACAATACAACAAACCCCATAATCTATCTTTCCCTCTGTCCAATATGCAATATCAATTCCAGCTACCAAATGAATATCTGCTAACTGAAAATTATTTTTTAATGAAATCTTAGAAATCCATTTTTCTTGTTCACATTTAAACAATTCTTCATTTTTCATTATTCATCCTTTTTTCAACATACGCCTAATAAAGCTCTGTTGATTCGTTCTTTTCTTCTAAAACATTGCCTTGTACATCATATTTTTTAAAGCTCACTAATCTACCTAATACTCTATTTTCAACTAATTTTAAAATACCATTTTCATAAAACTCTTTTTGTATACCTTCTAAAGTATTTTTATCGATATGTTTAATTTCTTTGACTTGTCCATTCGGATAAAAATAAACCATCTCCCCATTCTTAATTCCATTCTTAACCATATAGTAGTTTGCTAAATTACCATTTTCATAACAGTCATAGATTATACCTGTAAAAAGATGTTCATTATTATTTTGATCATATTCCACTATAAAGGAATCATAATCATCTCCTCCATATCCAAAATTCTCTCCAAATTTCTTTCCATTTTTCATAACGTATTCTTTGTTTAATATTTTATCTTTCAACTTTAGATACCTCCGATATTACTTCAAATCCATCTAATAAATACGAACAGTGTGGACAACATTTAAACATAGTTCCACCAGGCTTATTCTTGTTAATTCCTGTTCTTATTACATTTACAGTCAAATCTTCTATTCGAGCACTCGGATTCATCATTAGCGCTTTATTTACAGCTAAAACTTCAGCATGTGAGCCTGCACCCTTACTGAGCTTACTATAAGAATCAAATACTTCTTTTGGCATATTGTCAAGTCTATTACGAAGTAACGGAGCTAACTCTGGAACTGCACCATCGATAGTATTTATATCATGGTAATATTTCCCAGTTTTTTTATCATACACTCCTGCAAGAGCTGGTCCCATTTTATCTTTTCCAAAATTAGGTTTACCATTATATACTTGTTTTAGTCTTTCCAATTCATTCATTGTCTCACCACGTAAGTTAATTCGTTGATTAATTTGTTCAGGTGTTAGCTTACCATACTTATCATGAAGTTTATCCAAGTGATCTGCATATTTTCCTCTTTGAAGTTTTTCAACTTCATCAGTAGCCTTAGTAATATCACCTTTAGCTGATGCCGCATTTTTCGATGATTTAGCAGCTGATTCGGTTGCATTGGTCGCATTTTTGCTTTTGGAGAAGAGATTTAATGTAGCCTTTCCACCTTTTCCAGCCACTTTTGCAAATCCACCACCTAAGATACCTACCGCTGATATCCCTCGATCCACCGCACTCAATTTTTCTAGTGTAATCGGATTAAATCCAAAGGCTGTTTCAAAAGCGGCTTTGACATTACCAACGATTGGAATGAAATCAGCTACGGTTGATATTGCTTGGCTGATGCTAACCGATTTAACAAATACTGCTGCTTTCTTTGTCGCACTTTTAGCCACCTTAACAGCTGTTTTCGCTGCGGTTTTAACCGTCTTAACAGCTGCCTTTGTTGCGGTTTTAACCGCCTTAACGGTTGTTTTTGCTGCGGTTTTAACAGCCTTAACCGTTGTTTTCGCTGCGGTTTTAACCGCCTTAACAGTTGTTTTTACTGCCTTTTTAACTGCCTTAACAGTTGTTTTGGCTGCTTTTTTAACCGCCTTAACAGCTGTTTTCGCTGCCTTTTTAACTGTCTTTACAACTTTTTTTACATACTTTTTGGCCTTTTTAACTGCCTTTTTCACAGCCTTTTTAAACCTCTTAACCAGTTTGCTCTTGGATAAATTATTTTTTAGCTTCCTGGCTTTTGTCAAGACCTTGCCTAACTTTTTCTTGAGCTTTTTCTTCGCTTTTTTTAAGGCTTTCTTTAGTTTCTTTTTGGCCTTTTTGATTTTCTTTTTAACCGCTTTTTTAACTTTCCCTACAACGGGGATACTGCTTAAAGCACTACCTAGTGCTCCGAAGAATCCTTTACCCTTCTTCGCCATTAAGCATCACCCCCACCAATAGGGATCATGCCCATGACGTCTAGTGCGGAGTCAAGGTCAGCGCCTTCTCCCGATCTATTAGACACGGTCACAGGTGCTTTGTTCGAGCCTTCCATTGTGACAACCTGTCCCTGAATGTCGGTGATTCCATCAAAAACGAGACTGCTGGAGCCACATGTCAAGCGCATGGATTCTGTTGCGCTCATGGAGATGCTTTTACCTGCAAAGGTGATCGTATCATTGGCTGTTAGTGTAAGCGGATGCTTACTATGTACTTCTACCCCGCTTCCCTGATCCAACTTTAGGAAAACGGCGCCTTCCTGTGCAGTAAACGTGACAGATTGTGGCTCTAGCTTGATGTCCTTGCCTTTTGGCGTACCCCAGTAGGACGTTTTCGGATCGGCTGTTTTTGGGTTCGAGTCGCCACCCTTTCGTACACTGTGGCGGACAACGGCTGCTTCCTCCCGGTGTGTCGGGAAGGCAAGATGAACGCTATCGCCTTCTTCTGGCGGGTTGTAAAAACCACTATGTCCTTCTGCAGTATAAGGCGTAGCAAGTGAGAACCATGTGGCTTCTTCCTTTTTTTGTGTCTCATCAATGGATAGGTGCAGGCGTACTTGATCCTTTTTGACCTCTAATACCTTACCCTCAATCGCTGTGCCTGATAAGGAAGGAATGTTTAGTCTTTCTTGACGAATGCCTGCCTCGGACAGTAAATGATACTCGTATGTAAGGACACCTTGTTGCATGCGTGCTAAGGACTTCGCCACAACTAGCTTCTTATTTTGGAGTTGGACACGGTCACCGAGTGCTAATGTTTTTTTAGACTCGATCACATAGGATACTGTATCCCGCTCCTCCATTGGTCGCTCAATGTCATTTTGCAGCGTATGTAAATACTTAGAGCGATCTTTGGTGATTGTATAGCTAGTAGCTGACAGTTTTTCTAATCGACCTTCTGGTAGTCCAAACCATAGCTTTGGTTTATCGGCATCTACTGCTGGTACAAGCACTGTTCGAAAATGTGAGGCCATGCGCTTTAGAAATTGCCAGTCCGTCTCCCTATATTGTAATATAAATTGCTTTAGAGGAGTAGCCTTTGACGTAGTGTCAATAACATCTGCACCCGGATAGTTAGCGAGTACTTGCTTAAGCATAGCATTATACGTCATCTTGTCGTGCTGGAAAGAGCGAGCATTGCGTTTACAATCCAAGGCAAATGTAGATGACACCGCTTCTAGCTCAATTTGGTATACGCCTCTCACCATACGAACGGCTACTTCGGATACTTGCCCCTTAAAAAGCGGTCGCACACGCTGTCCATTGCGTTTTTGATAGAGCTCTATCCGATCTGAACTGCTGGCAATCTGCATACAGCGATCTTTCTTCTCCTCTGGGATAAATCCCGTAATTGATAACCTTGCATGGTCATTCACAGTTTGGGTCAAGCTGAGATCATGCAACGTCTGAACTTCATAGGGGGATACGAGTTCAAGCTCTCCGTATCCAATCACTTCCTCATACGTGTTCACATGAATACCCTTCTTTCCTCAGTGGATGACGGCTTATTCCTGACCATCATCTTCTACCTTTATCGTCCCGCAATATATGCACATATTAGTAGATTGATTGATAAGCGCGGGAGAATTCTCAATCAACTGATCGCACTTTCCGTTAATCCATGGCATTGTGACCACTGGTGTACACGGCATCGGTTTCAAAACACCATTATTAGCCGCTGTTGCAGCTGCCACCGTAGGATTAGATAATGTTTGACATAAACCAAAGGGCTGAATATTGACATAGGGCTTATAATCCATCGTGTTCATCTTTGCCTTGTCTTTTGTATAAACGCCATGGCTTACAGGCATCTTTAATATGCTTGTCTGATCGCCTTGCGAGCACGATAATTTGGCACCAGCAACTACATAACTGCGCTGCTCATCGCCTTTTGTCTGCATTTCATCTGCCATCAAAAACCACCCTTTCTATAAGAAAAGTGCATTCACGTCGCTTCACTTAGCACACTCAAAAGCGAAAATAATACGTTCCTATTTCCGCTTTTGAGAATCTTTATCATGATGAGTGAATGCCTAGATATCGCTAAAAAAACTAATCACTACTTTAGAAAATAATGATTTCGTCTTTTTTCTCTTTACCTTCTTCATACAACTCTGTATAAATAATGTTTTTCTTGCTATCCTCTAGTTGGCCAATTGAAATTTTGAGAAGCTGTTTTGTATCATCGCCACCCATGCGATATATATGACCGTTCCATTTTCCTGTTATTTTTTGTTCATCGGAAGCTTTGATTTCCTCTTTATATGCAAGGTCACCTAAATCACTTTGCAATGTGCTTCCATCCGCGCTAATTGTTAGCTTCTTCACAATTGTAGCTGTAGGATTTTCAATCGTTGACTGATCATCCTTCTTTGTAATAGTAATATCACTTTCGCCAATTTTTCCGAGCTGGAAATGCTGATTAAGCTCTAGGAAAAACTTATATTCGTCTTCTGTAATGCCTAATTTTTCATCATAGGGAAGCTTCTCACCTTCAGCTAGCCCGGCTACTGTTTCTAAATACCACTCTTTATTTTTTGCGAGAGAAGCTTGCATCGCTGCTGTAATTTTTTCTGCTTTCTCGTTTAAATCTGCTGGAAGTCCAATTGCCATGACATCTGCCTTGAGTGTGCCTTCTTTAAAGCTTTTAGCTAAATTCTCTTTGCTCATATCTACTTTAACTGCACTACTCTGTTCAGCTACTGGCTCTTTTTTCTCACCTTTTTCAGCTTCATCTGCCCCACAACCAGCTAGTACTAATGCTGCAAAAGCAGCCGTTGCCCATCTTTTTTTCATGTCAATATTCTCCTACTCTATGTATTGCTAGTTTTCTATGCATGAAGGATCTCGTTCCATTTGCCTTCCGTTTGCACTTTGCGTAATCGAATACCTCGAAATGCTCGGCGCAATATACTTTCCGCTAGCTCAATATTGATAATGATATAATCCTCTTTAATACCTTCAATTTGAAAGAAGGTGTATGGTGCGGCTAAAGTCTCATCAATAACGAGCTTTTTCAGCGTTCCGTCTTGATTGAATTCGGTTTGTGCTGAAAGACAGGCCACTTTTGGCGGAATCGAGAGCCAATATAACGTCTGTTTTAATTTCGGCATATCTACGAGAACGACTGCTTTAAATGGTAAGCGCGGCTCATATTTTTCCACTAGCTGCTTCACTGGATCAGCTAAAAGAGCAATGGGCTTTTCGATAAAATCGATATAGTCATTTTCACTTTTATCTAAAACAGGAAATTGACGCTCAAGCTCATCTAGCTCCTCTATTCTTTCCACCGTTAATAGTTCTTTTTTAATAATTTTTGATAGTCCAACTGGTTCTACAGCATTCGAGATACGCTCATCCTGAGATAGAATAAAATAGTTCATCTTTTAATCTCCTTTTTTCACGACATCTATTTCCAAATGACACTCGCTGTTTGGAATGGATCTAGCTTCAGATGCTCCCGTGCTTCCTTCGAGAACACAGCTTTTTCTAAATTGGCGCCTTCAAAACGGGCATTCTTGACGTTAGCCCCGATAAAGCAAGCACCTCGTAAATTAGCTTGCTCAAAATCAGCACCTTCTAAATTAGCACCAGTAAAGCGCACTGGGAGATAGCCTGGCATTTCCCACTGCTGTCGATCAGTTAGTCCGCTTGCTCCCTGAGCTCGTTGGAACTTAGCACCTTGCAATTGACTATTGCTAAAATCCGCCTCATGGATTGTACTAAAACTCAAATCAGCGTCCATTAGCTGACTATCCCTTAGGTTGGCTCCAATGAGTAAGCAATTTCGCATTTGACTCTGTGCTAATTTCGTTTTCTGGAAAAAGGCATATTGAATATCTAGGTCTTCATAGTTGCCACCAGCTAGATTTAAGTTGCTAAATACTTCATATGCATATTCATCCTCTAATTTTTGAGCTAGCCAAGCCTTAATTTCTTCGATATCCTTCGAGGAGAAATCCTCACTATAGACAACTTCATTGACATCCAGAAATTCACCTATACGAATTTCTACAGCAACATCACGATCAAGTGCTAAATATTCGGGACATCTAATAATGTCTGGCAATGCATATCTAGCAAGGCTAATAACATATTGATGGAAATGAGTCGCTTCCTTTAGCTTGATTTGCTCAATATCCGCTTGTGTAATTGCTCCCATGAATGTTTTGCTGTATAAATATAATTCCTCAGCGAATTGCTCTAAAAAGCTTAAAGCCCAACTTGCATCATAGGTAGTTAAAATAGGACGCAGATCAAAGAACCATTCTTCATCTGTCCCCTCCACTAGATAGTGATGACGCCCCTCCAATAGCTCTGTACGCAGCATGGAGAACGTGATATGTCCAATTGGGCCTTTCTGTTGAAGAGCTTGTTGCTGCTGTAGCTGACGACAAATGATTTGAAAGGATTTTCTAAATTCCTCTGCAAGCTCTTCTTTTGAGGCTTGGAAAAGATCTTCTAACGCCAAGAGATATTTCAACCGTCTTTTCTCTACTTCTGTTTCATAAAAATGCTGTAAAACTCCCTCTGCTTGCATATGTGTCTCCTTCTTTCTCTTAATTAAGAAACCCATCTATAGGGCTATTAATTGGCCTTTACTTCTTTCCCGAAAATTTGCACACTGCCATCCATCGTTATTTTACTTTCCTTGCATTTTAGTGAAATTTCTTCCTCCGCAGATATAAGAATTTTCTTGCTTGCATTGACTGAAATATCTGCTTCGGAAATAAGCTTAATTTCCTTTTTACTAAAAATTTCAATACCGCTTGCTTCATTTAAACGGATAAAAATATCGTTATCCTGTGCTGTAATGACAATTTCCGTTGGACTCATCTTAATTTCTTTGCCAAAGGCTGTTCTGTAATATTTCGTCGAAGGATCATCTAGTTTATTGGTTGCGGTGCTGTCTGAATTTTTTCGAATCGAGCTGCTGGCAATTCCCTCTTCTTCACGATAAGAAGGGAAGTATACATGAACAAAGTCGTTAATTTCGGGCATACAATACCAACCACTATGCCCCTCAGCTGTATAAGGCGTTGAATAAAGGAACCAATGCGCCTTCCCTTTATCCTGTTTTTCATCAATATTTAGATGGACCTTAATATGGTCTTTGGCAACTTCCAACACCTTGCCTTCGATGGATACACCCGAAATTTCTTCGTTAAAGGTTTCACTCTTGTTCATACCTTTCTTCGTTGAAAGTGTATAACGATGCTTTAGTAAGCCATCCTTCATCGACGTATAAGCTTCACAAACATAGAGTATATGTTTATGAAAGGTTACGTGGTCGCCTATGGCAAGTACCTGATCGGTTTCCACTTCATAGTACATAAAGTCATGTTCTCCCATACCACCATTGCCGTTCTCTGTATAGAGGAGATAGTCTGCTAGTTTTTTTCTTGTCGTATAATGATAGTCTTCTAGCTTACCTTTTGCATGACCAGCAGGGACACCAAAATGGAACTTTGGCTTATCAAAAGTAGCTGCAGGAACTAGTCCAGTGTTAAAGCGGGAGGCAAGACGTTTTAAAAATTCCCAATCGGTTTCTCGGTACTGTAGGGTAAACTTCTCTAATTTCCCTCCCTTTGTAGCTTCATCGATTACATCGAGACCAGGGTAAAAGGAACTCATTGTTTTGAATAGAGATGAATAGGTCATCTCTTTATCCTGATAGGAGCCATTTTTCTTCTTAATATCGAGTTGATATGTATTGGAAGCTGCTTCTACTTCGATATAATAAATATCTCGAATCGTACTTACTTTGACGCCTAATATAACCCCCTTAAATAACGGGGTAGGTGCACCTAAATGATCGAGCTGATTTACTTCAATGGCTGAATGGACCTCTGTCATTTCGACGTACTGATCTCGAACTTCCTCTGGTACAATACCCGTGAAGTGTAATGTCGCGTGCTCGTTCATTTTCTTTGTGAGCGTAAGCTCTTGAATGCTCACTAGCTTGAATGGCAATACTTGAAGATTATGATAGGCAGTTACTACTTCACTCATCGTTATACTCCTCCTATCCTTCCGTTAGGTGCAAATTGCATCGTTTCCATCATTGCTCTTGCGATAGGACGCCAAGTCTCGGTATCCTCCTCCATACAATTAAACGTACCGATAAGCGCTTTCCCATCAATCGATACAAAGAACATTAAATTAAAAATCTCACCATCAATAGCAGGTGTAATGACCTCGATAAAGCCAATTGTTTTGTCGTCTATTTTGATTACATCTGTATCAAACCATTCTGCTGCAGGCTGAGATTGCTCAAGAACGTCAATCATATCTTCCTGAAACTCAGCTACCCTCTCATCAGGTAAAGAATGTGATGTCTTGTTGAAAGCTAGATTGATAGTAGATGATTCATCTGTATAAATAATGTTCGGTCTTCGTTCTGACGGATATTTTAATGAGGCTAACTGAGCTGGCATGATTGAAAATATTTTCGGCATTCGGAACGAAATTTTCCCTTCCAGGACATGCTGATCAATGACCGGCACTTCCTGCTCGTCTATATTGACAAAGTCCTTGTAAAGGTCAATTGCTTCTAGCTCAGACTGTTCCTCCTGTATAGGCTCCTCAGGCGGCGCTTGCTCCTCTTTTAAAGCTGCTTCCTTTTGAGCTAATTCATGTTGTTCCTGCTCTCGCATTTCATTTCTAAGAGCGATAATTTGTTCATCTAAAAATTTCAACCCATTCACCTTCCATTTCTTGAACGTTTTTTCATCAGTAGACCCTCAACTAGTCAACAATCATACGCTTTGGTCGCCCTTGGCTATGCCCTGTCATACGACCACCACGCTTTGATTCCAATAAAATACGGTTCAAGTATTTATGAATTTGACTATTCGAAAATGTTTGGTAGTCTAGCTCTAGCCGATTGCAAATATAAAAATCAATCGCATCTCGTTGAACCCGCTCCTGATTTATGCACTCTAAAGCAAAAGCTATATCATACGGATTCGCTGGGCGATTTTTTAACAGGTCTCGTGCAAAATAGCTCAAAATGATTGGATGGTATGTGCTTTTTTGAAAACCTGCATACTGACTGTGCAGATAATTAACCGTATTGTATTCAGTCGCAATATCGGAAAAATCAATATACTCCGAGCGCAGTTTTGCACCCGATTTTAATTTAAAGCGCGCCAACTCTAACTCATTATTTGCAAGTTCTAATGAATCATCTAGGACTATTTCTGTTGTATGGTTTCTAAAATCTAATTCATTCATTTCTTCAGCAAACCGTACTTTTAGAATCGTTTCGCTTCCTGTTGCCTCATAAGGAAGCTCATAGCTACTATGTAGCATATAGAGCTTTCCGTTATGCTTGATAATGCCTTTCGCTATAATGAGGCTTGTATCTGCTACGATAATATTGGCACCAGCAATAATGCCATTAGAATAATCTTGGAAATATAAATCTAAAAATTCTCTTGGGTAATCCCGCAAATTTTCCAGCATTTCTCGCTTTAAAATTCGGCCCTTTTGAAAATGTGGATATTGATTGGCAAACAAGCTGTCACCCACCTCTTTTCTTGTTTTTCACTGATTAAGTATGCCTCGGCATAATTGAGTCCGGAATCGGTTTGTGTTTATACAAAGCCGATTCCATGACATCCACCGGAGGCTACTTTACTTTAATCCATCAAAGAAATCTAGCTCAGACAAATCGGTCTCAAAGGCAAAGAATTCCTTGTTTCCGATAAACAGCTGCTCGTCTTTTCTTGCTACTGGAACTACATGGAAGCCCCAATGATCTTCGCCTGCAAAGACAAAGAACTTCACTTCCCCATTCATGATGGAATCTGTCTCGTCCTGAGGAATTTTATCTTGATAGTGCGTTGCGATATTCTCATAAAGAACAGGCGCATAATCTTCCTGACGATTAAAGTACGTGTATTTATACGATGAGTGATTGTCGCTACCGGTTAGGAAAAACTCAACCTCTTTTACACCCCATGGGCGAGAAATCGTACCGTGAATTTGATTCAGTCTTTCTAAACTACTAATAAGTAATTTTTCCTGACGATTATGTGTAAAGGCACTGACAGCATAAGGTACAACTGGCGCATGGTTCGTCACTTCTGTTTCAATCATGCCGATTTTCTTGGCATTTAAATAACGAAGTGCTCCCCTTAAACAAGCAAGTTTTAACTCTGGAACTTTACCGATATTTTCAGCTTTTTGTCTAAATTCAATGCTGCGTCCTGGTACAAATTCCTTTAAAGCCTCGCGAAATGCGTCTATTTTACAGGACTGTCCAGTTAATTTAATGATGGAATAGTCACTCAGTATGCCATTCTCATAAAATTCCTCTAAAAACTCTCGCACGATATCATAAATATCCGCCTTAATGAGATGATTGATTTCTTTAATGTTGAAAAAGACATTTGGATAGTCATATACTTCCTTAAATTGATTATTTTCTAGCAGTGACAGGCACCAGCTATCTACTGCTGTCACATTTAAATCACTATCGTGCTGCATATCGCTGTCCGCATAAAAACGACTTCTTAAAATACCTGTTTTGCGGAAAAATTCCTTCTTCATCTCTTCTGCCATTTCCCATAAGAAATAATAATTATTGCGGACACGTAGGTACTCATCACGTGTTCGATTTTCATATTCCTTAAAGCGTGTAGGGATAATATACTCGGCATCTAAAAAGGCTTTTTCGAATTGCTCGTACACTGCTTCTACGCCATGGTCGTCTACATATCGATAAATATCCTTACCTGGAATATCTATTAATGCAT
This sequence comes from Lysinibacillus sp. NPDC093190, assembly GCF_050280425.1. Taxonomy (NCBI): domain Bacteria; kingdom Bacillati; phylum Bacillota; class Bacilli; order Caryophanales; family Bacillaceae; genus Lysinibacillus; species Lysinibacillus sp. NPDC093190. The sequence goes on from NZ_JBNNVG010000025.1 coordinate 32,863, forward strand.
CGATATCATAAGCATTTTTTCCTCGACTATAGTAGTTTGCAAAGACGATTTTCATAAATTGGAAAATACGATATGTAATATTGTTACCACCAAAATTCGTATCTCCATTTTCATAGGTAGTATGAATATCAATTTTGTAAGAAATATGTCCGTCCTCTATTCGAAACTTACAAGAAGAAAGGTCTGTTGTTCCGCCTCCACAATCAATCACAAGTGCTTTATATTCCTTGCCATCGAGAAAGCTATTATTCTCTATTTGATTGGCGATCGTATTAAAAAGAACCGACATCCCTTCATCGAGGGCATGCTCAGTTTCGATTTGGTACTCAGGCAAAATCGCACGAAACATATTTAAAAATTGTGTTTTCAGCTTAACGGGACTAGAGATATGTAAATGCTTGAAGCGACATTTAAATTGATGCTCCGCCATTCGAATAATATAAAGCATAAACTCTCTTAAAATTTGGCTTCGTGGTACAAGTGCAGTATTCCCGTTGGCATCCATCACCTCTTCCAGCTTGGCATAATTACTAACCCATCGTTTAATACCTTGGAATTTCGTAGCCAATGATGTATAGCTATTTTTTTTCATCATTTTTAACGCTTCATAGCCGTAGTGATAGCTTACTTGATCTGCATTTGAGCAATCTGCTACAGTCATGACCGTCGGCACTACTTCAATCCATTCGTTTTGATGAAGTGGGTCTGGAAATTGTACAAAATTGATGCTATTTAGCTGAATCCGGTTATTTAATAAATCATGACTACAAGGAGAAGACACATAATCACTCTCTAAATAGACACCAGCCGTTGTATTTGTTGTTCCAAAATCAATGGCAAGAATGGCATTGGTTGTTTCCAGCTGTTTAATCTCTAAATCTGGTATTGGAACCTTATAATAATGAAGATTTGTCGGCGGAAGCGGGGTCTCCTGATAGTAAGTCTTATAGATATACTCAGAATCTTGCTTTCTTAAAAAAATAAAGCTGTAGTTTTTATTATTTGTCTTCCGAATACCTATTGCTTGATCAGCTGCGAAATAATATTGATTTGGGACTTCGTCGTCTTTAAGGATATTAAGAATGCCGCAAAGATCCAGCTGCTCATTTACTAGCAGTACATTGGATTCAACAAGAAAACCGCCTGTTTCTACGAAATACTGATCAGGTTTATCAATCTTCATCCCACTATATAAGCTCATTTTGGCAGGAATTTTAATGTCACCATTGTCAGACATCGGCGTTTTTAAATACTCCTGCATGACCGCTTCTACTCTTTCAAAGCCCCCTTCTTTTTTTTCTCTAATAAGAGGGTTTTCTTCAGAGCCACGATATCGTAAAATCTTGTCGATTAACTCGTCTCTTGTCAGGGTATTAATAAGCCCAGTCACAAGCTTTTCCTTATAGCAAATATTTCTAAGCTGGAAGGTTGTCATTTCCATTAATTCTACTCGTGTATAGGTCATATATTTCTTTTCTGTATTACGCTTATTGGCATACAGCTTATATGAATAGTTAGTTGTCATTGGAATCCCTCCTCTGCCCTATTTAGTAAAGAGCTATTTGATCTAGCTTCATTGTTTCCTCTGCATCAATAATGCCAAAGTGATACTGCCAATAAACCTCCATATGAAAGCCTATTGGCAGAAAAATTTCTTGTACAAGCTGTACCTTTTGCTGATTCTGCTCTGTCTTCTTCTGACGTATGTATAAAAGCAGCTCATCCTGCTCCTCCGATTTCACATAAATCATGCAATGCTTAAAGAGCCTTTTCAGCGTATCCTTTAATAAGTAAATTTCTTCACCTGTCTGGTAAAGTCTTAGCATGTTCAGCGCAATTATTTCTTGCTCCTTTTTCGTAAAGGCATGAATATTATCACGTACCAATTTTCCAAATACATTGGCCTCGATTTCTCTTAAGATAAAGCGAATATAGAACTCTCTTTTATTCATGCCCTGCATACGATCAATTTCAGCTAAAAAATGCAATCCGGTATCTAAAAGGTAATCCCTAAACTCTATATCTGAAGTATTATCAGGGTGGAACAGATTATTAAAAATTCCGTAATAGCGATAATACGGATTTACTTCAACATGCTGTTCAACAAACTGTGTATTTAATAGTTGTGGACTAAGTTCCATATAAGGTGAATAGGCTTCGGCAAGATGAAAATATATATCCTTTTTAGAAAGGCCTTCATCCTCAGCCTTAATGAGCAAATCCCAAATATAGTTCATAGCCAAACACCTACACATTCATATTCGAAGAAATGTCGTTGCACTTCTGACACGAGGAAGCTTAAAATATCATTTGCAATAAAGTTTCTTTCCTCATTTGCCTTAAACTTTAATAGCATCGTTTTTTTATGATTATTTTCTCCTATCATTTCCGTTAAGAAAGTGTTCGTAGAATGAGTAAAGCTTGTTCCTGAATAGGAGTCCAATATTTCGACATCTACAAGCTCAAAGCTGTCAGCTGCCTCGAAGGAATTAATCATACGAGTAATTTCGCCCTTCGTTTTAACATTAGCCGTATAATTGTTTGCAAATTTGTGAATAAAATGCTCAATTCTTCGATTTGATACAAGCTCGTAATTTAATTTTCCGATCTTGTCATCTTCTATTTTTGCAATTTTTATTAGCTGCCAAACCCCTGACTTATCCTGGGGTGAGACAATTGTTAATTCATTGTCTGAACGTTTAACGTAACGAACATTGTCCTCATCAGCCTCGACTAGATAGCCATGCTCGTTTCCGATTTTACGTATGGATAGGACATGTTCGTAATTTACCTTATCGATTGCAGGAATGGGGAAACCGACATTTTTGACCTCATGGCGTTCAATGTTCCATAGCGGAACCATATTCAGTCGTTTTTTTTGCTCATACTCCTCTAAGTCCACAATTATTTCAGTAATTTCAACATCTTCATTTAAAGGTTGGCACTCTACTAAATTCACATTAAAAAATTTATATACGAATGGATGATTAATGGTTTTCCATGGTAAGCCATTTATTTGGAAAAGCGGATATAGCTTGTTAATCTCTTGTAAGTAGTCAGTATTTTGTGTAAGGGTGACCTTAATCTCTACTTGTCCTTCTGTCGTTACTAGCCTTCCATTAAAGCGTCGCTGCTCAGCAAGTAACTGTTGAATTTGCATGGAATCACATTCTAGAAATAATGTGAACAGGACTGCAGGTTCATTGTTTTTTAACGATTCAAGTATTTTTTTAAGATCGATTGATTTACTTTCTAAATCAGCTGGCCGCATCGGGAATAAGCATTCATGAATAGGATCGACATTCTCCTTAGAACTTAACGTCACATATATATCAAACCTATTCTCGACATCATCTATTTCGTTGAATATGCGCTCCTCAAGTCTTTTGTTCATTTCATCCTGGTAGTCGATTAAATTTACAAAAACGCCACTGACAATATCCTTTAGCAGTTGACGTTGCTCTAAATCCTCTATTTTGCGTAACCGTTCAAGCATGAGCTCTTTCATCAATTTATTTTCCCTCTTTCATCACTTCAGCATTAGATGGCTCATTGGCAGCTGTCCCTTCATTCGTAGGCGGTGCTGCATTATCGGCAGCTTGTGCTTGAGGAGGAGGATTCAACTTATCATTGGCGTTCATAACCTTTCGCTCAAGACCTAAAACCTTCGACAGCAGCTCTGTCTCCTGATAAATTTCCTGTGCAAGTGTATAATATTCAATTGCTTTCCCAAACTCTTGGCGTGCATAGCTCTGATCTCCGCTTTTTTCTAAGCCTTCAGCCTTTAATTCCTTCTGGGCCTTTTTCAATTCAGCAATTTTAGCCTCTGTTTCTTCTATTTTTGTCTTTATTTGAGGTTCGCCAGTATAGGCAATTGTCAGTGCTTTTTTTCTTGCCTTTTGATACGTTTCAAGAGCCCCATTGTAATCCTCTGCCTCAAATCGAAAATCTCCATCCTTCACAGCTTCAGCAATTTGTACAATAGTATCCATATTGGCGATTCTTTGTTCAATTACTTCTTTCCCAAAGTTTTTAATAAGCTTTCCTTCTTTTTTAGCCTTTTCATATTGCTCAAGCGCATCGTTAAATTTACCTTCTTCCGCTGATTTATCTCCATTGATAATCAGATCGGTAACTCTTAATTTTTTAGCTAGTAAATTTCTATGTATTGGATCCTTCAATTTCTTGGCCGCATTTCTGCCCTCACTATATTCCAGCAGTGCCTTATCATAAGTCCCATCTTGAAAATAAAGGTTTCCGCTCTTTTCATGATCTTTCATCTCGACGGTTAATTCAGCCATTTTTTTGGCTTGCTTTGCCTGATAAAAAATCGTGCCTCCACCAACGACTAAAGCTAGGATTAATGCAGTTGCAATCATTTTGATGTATTTCATTTTTTTCTTATTTGTTTCCTGATAAACCTTATTAGCAAATATAGCTGCGATTGTGTAATTATTGACAACTTTTTTTTGCCTACTTAACAGTACCTCTTCTAATAAATCAATGTATTTCTCAGGCTCTTTTGCATCTTCCAACGCATCTGCCATTTCAATTTCATTGACATCCTCCCAAAAGCCGGCTGTACAAAGCACTAGTACATCGTCATCCATTAACTTCATTTTCTTTGAAACAAAAGGCTGAAAATCTTTTGGTTTACCAAGATAGTTTAGTAAATTAGTTCTTTCCTCGTGCTGACTAATATCGAGCGAACGGTTCCTATTATTCACTATCTCTTGCGCTAAGCTTTGATCAGTGCTTTTAAACGATAAAGTACCATTACGAAAATGATACAGTCTCGAATTTCCTGCAACTGCCACAATCATCTTTGAGTAATCTGATACGACTATGACAATACTAGCCTTCAATCTCACCCTTAAGCTTTGAGCTTGAAGTATGTCTTGCGCATTTTTCAAATATTTTTTAATGCTTCTTCTAGACATGGATGGCTTTTCCATGAATTTCTCTAAAATTGCCTTCACGGCAAGCTCTGCACTACTTATTTCCTGATCAGAATCTAACCCTTTTACAGCTACCCAGCAGGCTACATCATCCAGCTCTGTATAGGCAAAGTAATCTTTATTTTGCAAAAATGAGCCCGCTTCGGATAAAAAGCTTGTTTTAAAGTTGCTATTTTCCTTTCTCATGATTACTCCTCCTTATTTACTGACTCATTTAAAGACAACAAGTAAAATGATTACCATGTTTTTTCTAGAATAACGATGGTTGCATTATCTTGGTTTTTTAAGCGTTTTTGTTCAACGGCTTTTATCATGTCTTGAGCAATATCATAGGGAGTTGCTTGCTGAGAGAGAATTTTCTCCATTTCAACCTCTGTTAAAGTATCATAGACTCCATCACTAAATAGACATACCTTGTCCCCTCTATTTAGCTGAATCGGACTTTTTCCTATATCCATATTTTTAAAGCCTTCATATCCTAAATAATTGATAAGTCTCTTTTTCAAAGGATTTTCCTGCACCTCAAGCTGAGATATTTCACCAGATATATATCGCTCAGTTAACACTGATTCAAAAATATGCTTTTGATTGATTGCCTTAAATTCTCCATTCCGAAAAATGGTTATGACACTATCTCCTACGGCTCCCCAATGAAGAAATCCGTTGTCATCAATAACGGCTGCCACTAATGTAGTCCCACCATTCGAGCCATTTAAATTTTCGACAATCATATGATTACTTGCAAAAGCGGCCTCTTTAAAAAATTTTTCTAGAGTATTTAGACCGCTAAGCTTTTTAAATTCTTCTATAAATGTATTGACAGCAACAGTGCTTGCCATCCTACCGTTGGCTAAACCACTGATACCATCTGCCAGGACTGCAATTGTCCCATCTTTCGTTTCAGCTGTAGAGAAATAATCATCTTGCTCATCACGTCTGCCAATCGTTTGTCCATTTCCGATTGCTATTTTGTTTTTTTCATTTTGTTGCGCAAGCATGTTTCTAATGATTATTAATGCCACGAGTACAACGATAAAAATAAGTGCAATTATGTATGGCAGTAGTTTCTGATCCATTTATCATCATTCCTCACTGTTGTTGTTTTCCCATTCAAAATGAACACCACATAAGGGAATAAAAAGAAACATACTTCTGCCTAATTGAATAACATCATACGCTGCTAGCTCTGTTGGCGTATAAATCGCTTCATTATTAAGATAAGCTAAGCCTGATGCATCTCCTGGAAGTAGATAAAAGTTTCTTTTTTTAGGATCATAAACAATGACTGCATGGTTACGCTGAGAAATCGAATTATCTCCAACAATACGAATGTGCATATCCTCAGCTCTACCAATAAAGTTTTTTTCCGATAAAATCCGATAGTCTCGACCCATTTGAGGCCCTTCAATACAAACTAACCATCCAGTTACCGGATCAATGCCATCCATTTCTCCAAGATATGGCATTGTTTTATCATCTACCTCTGCTACAGCTGTTTGCTGACTGCTTGGTCTTTGCTCCTGTTCCACCATTACATTGCAATATGGACAAACATTTCTATGTCTTCTCGAACTAAACATGTGACCATTAGTACATCTAATCAAACTCATTTTCGCTATCCCCCGTCTATGTTACGAATTTACTTGTCTCTATTTCACTAAAATTCGCGTATTTGCTATGTATATCGTGTCTCCATTACCTATTGGGTTGGGACTTTCGTGTTTTATTCTATTTTTAACGCGCTTATGAGCTTTTTTTAAACCAACACCATTTACCGATTCAATATCCTCTATGTACCATACGCCAGAAACATTATTTAATACGGCATGTTCATAGTTAATAAGCGATTCATATTCTGTACCGCTTAAATCGATATCTACCTTATTGTCAGCTGAACTTTTCCCAATAAGTAATGATGTTTGGTCATCTATCTCCCATTCATCTATTTCACCTCCTCGATCATTGAGGAGAACTAATTTTCGAATTTTATTGTTTGTCACTTTGTAATTTGTATCTCTTGCTTCATACTTCATAGAGCCATAAATAATTGCTAGTATGACCAGCATTAGTCCAATAATTGTTTTCAAAATAAAATCCTGATTCATGACAAATACGTATAAAATAAAAAAGAAGGCGATTGTGACAATAATGATATCGATTATTTTTATAATCATTTGTTTCTTTGCGTTTTCAGTGTATGCATCCATTGAATTTTGGTCATACATGGTATCACACTCCCTCATACTAGCAATGGCATAGTTTTACTTGTTGAAAAAACGTTCAAATAAATCAGTTGTATCTAGTGGATTCTTCTTTGCATTTTTGTTAAGAGTTGATCCCATTTCTTTCGTTTTAGGATTAAAGCCAAAAAAATGCTCAAAGTTCTTTTCAATATTGCCCATATTAAAGTCTGGCTTTTTTTCAGTAGACTGTTGGCGTGTAGACTGTTTTTCATATGTCTGTCCATTACTCCAACTTTGACCAGCTCCATCTAGGCGAGCATCATATGCCTCTCTTGAAGCTTGATCCTTCAATACTTTGTATGCCTCTGTCACTTCTAAAAAAATCTTTTCAGATTCTTTATTTCCACCGCTTACGTCTGGATGATGTTTTTTTGATAGTTTTCGATAAGCGAGTTTTATTTGTGCTTGCGTGGCGTCTCTACTGACACCTAAAGTTTCATAATGCGTTTTCATGTTTTCATCCCCAGTATTAGGATTATTCAAAATTATCTAAGGAACTATGAAAGTCCCTTAGATAATTTGGAGTGTCTATCAAGCAGCAATCTTAGACAGCGTAGCCGCCTTCGATTTTCGCCAAGTCTGTTTTGTCTTTCTTTTGCTTAATGAATAAGTAAAATTCACCAATACCTTCTGTATCACCATATTTTTCTGAATAGTCAACGACAAAAGCATTTGGGAAATTAATTTTTCTTACTACTTGATCAGCAGAAATAACTTCTAATGTTACTTTACGGTAACAGTCAGCCTTTTCAGCTGGTACTAATGACCATAATCCTAATTTCATCGTATCGTCAGAATTGTCACCATCAGTTGCAGTAAGGATTTTACCTCTTATTTTTAAAGTTGCTCCTACATCTGTAGAACGTGCGTTAGAGTCATCTGGAGTGTCTGTTTCATACTGTACAGACATAATGCTATCTAACCCTAGTTCAATTGCTTCTGATCCTTCTACTTTTAATACAAAACCCATTTTTAGTACCTCCTAGTATTTGTTGAATCTTCTCAAAAACTGCTTTAGGTGAAATTTATAACTAGCTGTATGCATTCCTCCATGCCTAATGCAAGTACATGAAACATGGAGAAATATGTAATGTTACCACCATGCAATTTATGGAAGATTCTATTTATGTTAAAAGATTTATGAATAAATCTTAAACATCCCACTTAAAAAATTTTTGATTGTATGTTTAAACTTGTTAGGCCTTAACAGCACTACTTGCCTTTGTAATCATGACTTCAAGATTCTTCACATTACCGTTAAACACTAGATCAATCTGACATGTGCTTGTTTTTTCATCGATAATGTAGCCGATGTCATCTCCATCATGAATAATGGAGTTTACATAGCCTTTATCATTAATCCATTTGCTTTTTTGACTACTTGGATTATTACTAAAGAATCGAACGATATTTTCGTGCTTAAAGTCGCCTGATTGGAATCGTAAAATTCTTTCAATATACGTACTAACTTGTGTTTTGTAGATTGAATCAAATCCATCTTCTTCCATTGCTAGACTTCTAGCTTTATACACTGTAATACGTTTAATGTCTTTATCTTGAAGCTGTGCATTTTCTGAAGAGAATACAAAGCCAAAGCTTCTACTGTTAATAGCATCTTTAATGTTATTAGTAAATCCAGAGATTTCTTTCGCCATTGTTGTAACGGCTCTAAGTGAGTTATCACCAGCTTCGATATCGAATCGTACACCTGGATAATTTCTCTGAACATTTCTAAATGAGTCTTTCAAATATTCTGGACATTGATAAGCTGAAACAATACCTGCCGCTACATAGCTAGCACCAACATAAACGCCCTCTATCCAAAGCTTTAAAATATCCTCTTTTTCTTTAGATAATCTCGCTCCATTTTCTGTTGTCTGCATTCTTGTATCAATGATTACACCTGATTTATCTTTAGGAATAATAGTGAAGTTCGGTAAACATGGTATCGCAAACTCACTATAATCTTTTCGAAGAAGCACTGAGCATTTATCGATTAGTCGATCAATACCTGCTGTAGCAATTCCATTGAATGTCGTTTCTTCTTCTGCCATGAAGTTGAAGAAAATCTGTACTTTATAATCTTTCACAGTATCAAGAAGGACGGATAACGATTCCATAGTATTGCCATCTTGCTTGGCAACCTTCTCGTTCCCTTTAAATCTAGATCTGCTTACTTTCATTTTTCCGGAAGCCTCTAGTTCTAGGGCAGGGACAATTCCATACCATACCGTATCTGTAAAGTCATTTTTGGAGTTAACAGTGTTTAAATACGTGCGTAATCGTGGTAGATTATTACTTTTAACGAGCATATCTAACTTTGCGTTCGTTACAAGTAACGAGGGCTGCATACCTTTGTTTTTAGTTGCATACTGATCAAAGTACATTTTTACGCCTAATAGTTTTTCAACTAATGGCTTCACTGTTTTTACAAATTCATCCTTAGCATCCTTATAGAATTCTAAGTATGTATTGTAGTTTTGCACCTCTGTCTCTACATCAAATTCAGCTTTCACAGCTGGCAAAGGAGAGAAAGTTCTTACGACTAAATCTTTGACATAAGAGGATGGTGATTCTGTAATCGCCTCATAATCCTCTTCGAAAACTGTGCTTAAACCATAGTTACTATTTTCCTCAATAACCATCAGTTCCGAGCTATTATTTTGTGGTGCCTCAATGATTTTTAATTCACCATTATCACCAATCGAAAGTGTTCCAATTTGTAATTTTTCGGATTCATCTTCATCCTGATTAGCACCTAACAATAGTCTCGTTTTAATATCTTCAATTGCTAAAGGAAGCATCGCCATGACATTATTGTAATTTCTACTTGCTACTTCAAACATCAGGTTTAGCTTGTCCCCTGTATCCAATTTTTTTGGATCGCCTTCATCTAATTTGTCATATTCACCGTATAGGTAATGGATTTCTTTTCTGACTTGTCGAATGTCGTCCATAACCTTTTTAGGAGAGATCATATCGAGCAAATTTTCAAACTTAAAGTCAACATTCGCAATGCCCTGACTTCTTTTCGTATCAATGAGGGTAAATAGCATCTTTAAAAAATCATTATTTTGGTCAATTGCTATTTCAGAAATACAGTCATCTTGAATTCCTTCTGGTTTCTTTAATGTATACATAACCTTTTGGTTAGCAGCATTGTAGAATGAGTAAACCGTTGGAGAAAACTTATCTAAAAATTCGTCGAAGCTTTTGACAAGTAGATATTCATTCATTTCTTTAATCTTTTCATCACTAAGACTGTCAATCCCTTTTACATCTCCAACAAGCGTAATTAAATCCATTTTTTCCGGATTAATTTCCTCAAAGAGCATGGTTCTGTTTGTTTGACTAATAATCTCCATTCAGTCGGCCGTATAATTATACGACCATCCCTCCTTTTTGTAACGAATTTCGAGTAAGCATAGTCATAAGTGAGTAGCAAATAAAATATGATGGCAACGCATTTAATAACCTAATTTGAAACTAATAAGTAACAAAATGGTAATTCAAGACAAAGAATCAGCAGTTATTTTTATTTCATATGGGTCTGTATGTAATTATTCACAACAGTTACTCATACTAGAATTACTAAATGATTCTATAACCTTACATGCTTACTTCACTGATGACAGTATGTATCACAAAGTAACTATACAACATATAATTTTATTGTCAATATTTACAATAGAATTATATGTAAAACAAATGTATTTAACTGGTTACTTGGTAAAAAATAAACATATTAAAATTTATGATGTTTTTATAGAAATAAATGTATTTATTCTTTTTTTTTACTAAAAAAACAGCTTATGGAGTGAAAATTCATAGTCCATAAGCCGTTAATTAAAAATCTGTTTTTAAGTAATAAATGATACTATAGAATTACTATTATAAAAAAAACAGTCATTTAGTAACATTTGAATTAAAATAGTTCTTTATCCTATTGGCAATATTTTCGGTAGCAACAGCCAGTTCCATAAATTTAAGTGAAGAGCATCGTTTCTTTGCTTGCACTGCCAGCCCCCACATGATTGTTTGAGATAAAACAATACTCACTTTTCCATTATATTTTCTCACATTTTCAATTTTATCCTCGATTATACGTTGTGAGCTATCCAGTGGAATAATATCCGTTAGAGCATAATAAAATGTAGCTGCTAAACTATAAATATCTGTATATACACCTTGCTCAGATATATTCGAATATTGCTCAAGAGGGGAATAGCCTGGACTAGTAAATATTTGATAATTTTCTTCAGTTTTATAAAAAATCGCTGATCCAAAATCTAGTAAATATGGCTTACCCTCAGAATCTATCATAATATTACTTGGTTTAATATCACGATGGAGTATGCCTTTTTTATGTAAATAGCGTAAAGAATCAATTAAAGGGAGAAAAATACTAGTGTATAAATGTTCTCTATCATTAATAGGATAATCCTTTATGTATTGATCTAATAACTTTCCTTCATAATACTCCATAATGATATAAATCGATCCATTTTCCTCAAAGTGCTCAATATATTTGACGATATTGTAATGATTTATTTCCTGCATAATTAACGCTTCATTTAGAAAATTAATTTTTAAATCCTCGAATTTCTGCTTTGTTGAAGGCAAACGATTAATGACTGTTTTATTATCTAAATCCCGTAAAGCAATGTCATTTGGAAAGAACTCTTTAACAATTAACTGATTCCCTTCATTGATATTCTCCGCGATATAAACAAAGGACAATTTACTAGTAGCATTAACTTCTTTTATTTTATATGTATCGTTCAACACACTGTTTTCCGGTAAGCTCAATTCAACTTCAGTCGCTTGCATTTTTGATCTATCAGTCCTTTCAAAACGCGAATTACGAACAATCTGTTACATTTTTAGCGCGAAATATATATTTATTTTAACTAAAATACAAATTAATGTAAGTATATCAATATACACCCTTATATTAAATAGTTATCTTATTGTAGTTCTACATCGAATAGTGTGTTAGGCACAATTTGAAGCGGTTGCTTTGTTTTTTCCTAGCACCTTGCTGGTTCAATCCGTCGCTTAGACTCTTCTTTCCGTCACCCTGGCTCTTCTTTCCGTCGCTTGGACCATTCTTTCCGTCACTTCGACTCTTCTTCCCGTCGCTTGGATCATTCTTTCCGTCAC
>NZ_JBNNVG010000025.1:45321-82938 GCF_050280425.1 Lysinibacillus sp. NPDC093190
CATTCTTTCCGTCACTTCGACTCTTCTTCCCGTCGCTTGGATCATTCTTTCCGTCGCTCTGTTTTCTTTCCGTCACCCTGGCTCTTCTTTCCGTCGCTCTGTTTCCTATCCGTCGCCTTGGCTCTTCTTCCCGACGCTCTGACCTCTTCCGTCACTTTGACTCCTCTATCCGTCACTTTGCTAATGTCTATCAAAAAAGAATAAAAAAAAACGTCCAATAAGTAACAAAATACTCATTGGACGCTATTATGGCAGTTAATTATGCTTTTTGATAGCGAAGCACAGGTGTACGAGCAGCGCGTGTTTCGTCTAAACGAGTTACGACTGTTGTATGTGGTGCTTCTTGTACGATTGATGGATTTTCTTCTGCTTCTTTTGCAATTTGGATCATTATATCGCAGAATGCATCTAATGTTTCTTTAGATTCTGTTTCTGTTGGCTCGATCATTAACGCCTCTTCCACATTTAATGGGAAGTAAGTTGTTGGTGGATGATAGCCAAAGTCTAACAGACGTTTTGCGATATCTAAAGTACGAACGCCAAGTTTCTTTTGACGACGACCTGATAATACAAATTCATGTTTACAATGACGGTTATATGGTAGATCGTAGAATGACTCTAAGCGACGCATCATATAGTTTGCGTTTAGTACAGCATATTCTGTTACAGCTTTTAAGCCATCTGGACCCATTGTACGGATATAAGTGTATGCACGTACGTTGATACCAAAGTTACCATAGTAAGGTTTAACACGTCCGATTGATTGTGGACGGTCGTAATCGAAGTGATAGGTTCCTTCCTCTGTTCTTACTAAAACTGGTTTTGGAAGGAATGGAATTAAATCTGCTTTTACACCTACTGGACCTGAACCTGGGCCACCGCCACCGTGAGGACCTGTAAATGTTTTGTGTAAATTTAAGTGTACGCAGTCAAAGCCCATATCACCAGGACGTGCTTTACTCATAACTGCGTTTAAGTTTGCACCGTCATAGTATACTTTACCGCCAACAGAGTGAATAAGCTCTGCCATTTCGATAATATTTTCTTCAAATAGACCAAGCGTATTTGGATTTGTTAGCATTAATGCAGCTGTATCCGAACCAACTACATTGCGCAAATCTTCAATATCTACTAAACCATTTTCATCTGATTTAACAGTGATAGTTTCAAAGCCTGCAACCGTTGCCGATGCTGGGTTAGTACCGTGAGCAGAGTCAGGAACAATAACTTTATTACGATGGCCTTCACCGTTTGCTTCATGGAAGGCACGAATCATCATTAATGCTGTCCATTCACCATGTGCACCCGCCGCTGGTTGTAATGTCACTTCATCCATACCTGTAATTTCAACTAATGAAGTTTGTAGATCGTAAAGAAGCTCCATTGCGCCTTGAGCTGTTGATTCATCCTGTAATGGGTGAACATTGGCAAAACCAGAAATTCGTGCAACAGCCTCGTTAATTTTAGGATTATATTTCATCGTACAAGAACCAAGAGGGTAGAAGCCAGAGTCTACACCGTGGTTTCGACGAGAAAGTGCTGTATAATGACGCATAATATCAAGCTCAGATACCTCTGGTAACTCCGCTGCTTCCGCACGTACTAAGTTTGCAGGCAGTAAATCTGCAAGATCAACCTCTGGTACATCAAGTGCTTCTAAGCTGTAGCCTACGCGACCTTCTTTGGAAATTTCAAAAATGAGTGATTGATTTTCGTTATGCATTAAGAGCCCCCATTTCTGCAACAAGTGCATCAATTTCTTCCTTCGTGCGTAATTCTGTTACTGCGATTAGCACGTGATTTTTAAGAGAGTCATATGTTTGACCTAAAGGATAACCACCGATGATACCTTTTTCAATTAAGCCTTTATTAATTTCTTTCACACATTTATTTGTCATCACAACGATTTCGTTAAAGTGTGCACCTTGGAATGCTACTGTGAAGCCTGCCGCTTCAAAGGCATTTTTAGCATAGCGAGTTTTCGCGATATTTTGCATAGCCATTTCACGAACGCCTTGCTTACCTAGAGCAGTCATTGCTACAGAAGCTGCAAGTGCAAGAAGCGCTTGGTTCGAACAAATATTAGACGTTGCTTTATCACGACGGATATGTTGTTCACGCGCTTGTAATGTTAAAACATAACCACGACGACCTTCACCGTCTACTGTTTCACCAACAAGACGACCAGGAACTTTACGCATTAGCTTCGTCGTTACTGCAAAGAAACCACAGTGCGGACCACCGAATGCTTCAGAAATACCGAAGACCTGTGCGTCCCCTACACAAATATCAGCACCTAGCTTACCAGGTGGTGTTAAAACCCCTAGTGCAAGTGGGTTTGAAGATACGACAAATAAACTTTTTGCTTCATGTGCAATATCGCCAATTACTTGTAAGTCCTCTATTTGACCAAAGAAGTTTGGATACTGTGTAATAACAGCTGCCGTATTGTCATCCATTAGTTCTTTTAAAGCTTCTACATCTGTCACACCATCTTTATGTGGAACAGTAACAATTTCAATGGATTGACCGTATGCATATGTAGCAACGACATCGCGATACTCAGGATGAACCGTTTCTGATACTAAAATTTTCTTACGGCGTGTATGTCCAGCTGCAAGCATACCTGCTTCCGCTAATGCTGTTCCTCCATCATACATAGAAGAGTTTGCAAGATCCATACCTGTAAGCTCTGCAATCATCGTTTGGAATTCAAAAATTGCTTGTAATTCCCCTTGTGAAATTTCTGGTTGATATGGAGTATACGCTGTGTAAAACTCTGAACGAGAAATAACATGGTCCACGATAATTGGTTTATAGTGGTTGTATACGCCTGCACCTAAAAACGATACGTTAGCATTTGTATCTTTGTTTTTCCCAGCAAGTGCCGTTAATTCTTTTAATAAAGCTGATTCAGATTTTGCTTCTTTAATATCATACAGGCCTTTAAAACGTACTTTTTCTGGAATATCTTCAAATAACTCATCAACTGAGGATACGCCAATTACGTCTAACATTTCTTGTTTATCTTGCTCCGTCATTGGTAAATAACGATGTTTCATAAATGTAGGTCCCTCTTTTCAACTTTTATTTTGAACGCTTGTAAAACGGTGTTTCAACTGTTACTACCTTTAAGTGCTTACCACGAATTTCGATTTCTAATTCAGTTCCGATAGTTGCGAATTGGCTGTCAATTAATGCGTGACCAACATTACGTTTAGAGGAAGGAAGCTGAGTACCTGTTGTCACTTCACCGATTTCCTTACCATCCTTAAACACTTTGTAGCCATGACGAGGAATTCCTTTATCGATCATCTCAATGCCTACAATTTTACGTGACAGTCCATTTTCTTTTTGTGCCACTAATGCATCATGACCATTAAAATCCTCTTTATTTAATTTCACAGCAAAACCAATACCAGCCTCAAGAGGTGAAATTGTCGCTGATAGCTCTTGCCCGTATAATGGAAGACCTGCTTCAAAGCGAAGTGTATCACGACAACCTAAACCTGCTGGAACAATACCTTTGTCTTTTCCAGTCTCTAAAATTTCATTCCATAAAGCTTTAATACCTTCTAGAGAGCCGTATAATTCAAAACCATCTTCTCCTGTGTAACCGCTACGAGATACTAATGCTTTATGACCAGCAACTTCAACGTCTGCTTGGAAACGGAAATATTTAATCGTTTTTAAATCAGTGTCTGTTAATGTTTGAAGAACCTCTTCTGCTAATGGGCCTTGAAGGGCAATTTGTGCATAAGCATCTGATTGATTGTCGATCGTCACATCATATTGATGTTGATTTTCCATCATCCAATCATAATCTTTTTCAATATTTGCCGCATTTACGCACAATAAATAATGATTGTCAGCTAATTTATACGTTAATAAATCATCGACAACGCCACCATCTTCATAGCACATTGCATTATATTGCGCTTGACCTACTGCAATTTTCGAAATATCATTTGTCAAAAGATTTTGTAAAAAATCTAGTGAATCAGGTCCAGTTACTAAAATTTCACCCATATGTGATACATCAAATAAGCCAGCACGATTACGTACTGCATCATGCTCTTCTTTAATAGAAGAGAATTGCACTGGTAATTCCCATCCACCGAAGTCGATTGTTTTACCACCATACTTTGCATATTCTTCAAATAGAGGTGTACGCTTTAATTCATTCGTCATTATTTTTGCCCCCTTATTGTTAGTTACATTTTTTACTAGTAGTAGTTCGTCTGCTTTTTATTAGTACAATCATGCTTCCCCTGTTTGTTCATTCAAATAAGGAACTAACAAGCAAAACATTTAGACATAAAAAAAGACAGACGAACCCCTTTTCGGGATTCTCTGTCCTTAAACCTGAAAGTTACACCAGACTGGCTCGCATTACTACAATGCCAATCAGTCGGCTTTCCCCTTTGGTGGCTGTTGTACTACAGCTCTCTCCAGAGTTGCGTCTTGTACGAGTCCTTTTACCTGAGAGATTCATAACATTTTGTTATTTGCTCCTTCGGTGACGTCTATACGTGCTCTCCCCGTACAATCATCCGCCCAAGATTCATCTTGGTACTATTTAGTATTCAATGAACATTAAGTTACTTATTTGTCTATATCCTAACATTAATTGCATTGAAAAGGCAAACATTTTTTAATTTATATTAAAACACGAACATTACATTGGTTTTAATTCACGATAGTTCGCCTTTTAGTCTTTTAACTTGGAATACTAAATACTCAAGAATTTGGCGGATCGTCCGCCCCTCTGTTAACACTTGTATATGTCCTGCCTCACGATAGAACTTTCTTCTGTAATGATACAGCTTCTCTAGTTCCTCTTTTGTTGAACTCTGTACAATCGGTCTGTTCGGATCATGCTGTATTCGTTTATATATATCTTCGAATGTCGCATCTAAAAAAAACACGAGTCCACTGCGTCTCATTATTTTTCGATTTTCAGCATTAACTGCAACTCCACCACCAGTTGAAATAATACAAGCTTCGTCTCGGAATTTTTTCAAAAATTCTGTTTCTATTTCTCGAAAACGTGCTTCTCCGTATTTTTCAAATATCTGTGGAATTGTCATACCCTGCTGCCTAACAATCTCATGATCCATATCATAATATGGCATCTTTAACAAATAACTTAAACGCCTTCCTAACGCACTTTTCCCGCAGCCCATAAAGCCCACTAAATATATTTTTCGCATTCGAATCACCTTCTTATAACTACGATTTTACACTGTCTGACAAAATTTGTCCTAATAAATTTACCGTAGCTCGAACATTCAGCTTTTCTAGGTCATCATATGTTCGAAACTGAATCTCATAAGACGTACAATACGTAAGAACAAAAGTAGTTACAAAAAATAATAATGCAATTGCGATTAAAAAAATAGCCCCTCTGTCATTTTTCAATAACTGGAACATAGAAAGTTCGCTCCTTTTTGATACCACTTGGAAGTTCAACAGCTACTGTTAACATATCTTTTTCATATTGGAACTGGCATTTATTAATACCAATTAGCATTGGTACATGACCACCATTTACTTGATCACGAATAATATTGCTATAACAATCAATATGATGAATGGTATCTGCTGCTTGGAAGGTAATTCTCTTCTGATCTTGTCGAATCGTAAATGATGAAATATCATGTAAATACATATTCAAATCATAAACAAAAAGCTCCCACTTTGATTGTTCATTAGATAGTACCGTTGTTTTCATTTCTGCAAACCAAAGCATAATGAACACAACAAGATGCGCAATAAGCACAAAAACAACTAATTGAAACAACGCTTCTAATAATGTATAGCCTCGTTCATTCATCGACTTCACCTGTCAGTTGTATACATTTTTTACGTAATTCTCGCGTATTTTGAAAGCTTACACATATGCCTTGTCCATTCATAGACCACTGAAAATCTACATTTTCAATTGTTTTAGTACCTTCTGTTTGCTGTAAATAGCGAAAATGCTTTAAGCCTTCATAGGCAGTTTCCGCTGCGATAACTTCTAACTTCTTGTTATAAAGAGTCGTTTTCATCGTGTAGCTAATTGGTATTAATGTCGTGCATAATAACATGACAATGACTACTGATAAAATCGTTTCTACAAATGAATAACCAGATTCATTCAACTCTCGATCTCCCTCGTCCTAACGTAATCACAACCTTTTTAATGCCTTGGGGCGTCTTAAAATAAACAGTTCCTGGGGTCAAGACGTTTCCATTGAAGTTGTATATAATCGTGTAAATCGAACTCGACGTAGGCATGAACTCAACCCCTTTCGGAAAAGGTCGTTCATATAATTCTGTAAAAATATCCTTTTTAATGATGTATCTCTTTGATGAGCTCTCAAATTTCATCGAGATATATTCCCTTTGGTGCATACTATAAGTTTGGGTATATTGGATATCTAATTGAATTTGTGTAAAAAATCGCTCAAGCTCCCTCGTTTCCGCTGCTTTTAACGAATACTTTACGACAATCGCTGATAAACACATAACGATAAACAATACGATTAGCATTTCAACAAACGTATAGCCACGCTCACTTTTTATAACATCCATCAGCTACCTGAACCAGTATCGGAAGAGGTCTTCGCCAATCGTACCTCACCGTCATTAGTTATCATAATCTCTTCTTTATTAGGACAGGTCGTTTCATTCTTCTTCAAATAGCCTTTTGCTACCAAATCTTCAATTGTTGGATAAGTCATAAAATCTACCCGATACGCCTCTACCTGCCCCTGCACCATACTAATATACGCTTTACAGCCCTTCTCATCGACGGTGGCAAAATGTTTCGTAACATTCGGGATTGTTATTAAAATCAACATAGAAATTATTAACAAAACAATAAGCATTTCGATCAATGTAAATCCAGCTTGCTTCTTTATCCGTTTCATTATGATCCTCCTATACTAGTTCAATCATGTGATATATTGGTAATAATAAACTTACATATGCGGCAACGATGCACATAGCAATAATGATAAAGAAGGTTGGCTGCACAAATGCAAGGATCTTATGCAATAGTTGCTCTTGCCTTTCTGTCAATAATTCGCTGTATAGTACTAGCTCTTTTCCTAAATAGCCGCTTTGCTCTCCATGTTCAACAAATATCGGAAAATCCTTCTGCCAAACTGTCATCAAATTAACAGCTTGTGTCAGTGTATCACCAAAAACAACGCGCTCCTTTATGCATCGTGCCAGATACTGTAGAAACGGTTGAAGTCGCTGCTCCTCTAAGATTTGTAGACTTGCCTGTAAAGAAAATCCACTTTGTAGTAGACTTCCTAAATAAGCAGCAAATTGTCTCGTCAAAGACATTCGTACATAAATGCGAATCAATGGCGTGTTTAGGATAATGTTTAACTGGCGAGCAATCGGATGTCGTTTGAGATAAAAGTGAAAAATCAAAATACTACATATTCCTGCTATGCCTGCGACTATTAAAGCATCGGGAAAATGCAACAATACTTTTGATAAAGCAATGCTTGTCTCCTCTGTGCCAACAGTTCGACTTGTTACCATTTTTTCTATATTAGGAAAGAATACGGTGCGAAACACTAAAAACAACAGCAACAAAAATAAAATGAGTACTATTGGATATAAGAGTAGCTTCATTAATTTTTTCTTCGTCGTTTCACTTAAAGCCATTTGCTTTGCCACACCTTTTAACGTCTCAATCATATCCCCATTGTTTTCTGCAACTGTAATGGCGACTAAATGCTGCTTTGGAAGTTGCAATGCTTCAAAAATCCCTGAAACACCAACTCCTTGCCTTAGCTTTTCATTGATTAGCTTTTGTATTTCTTCATGCGCTTCAATATGATGAGGTAATAGAATTAAAATAGCCTGAGGGAATAAATAACCTTCGTGCATTAGCACGCTTAATCGACTAAAAAAGCGAGCTTGTTCTCTTACTCGCCATTTTGTTGCCTTCATGTAATTCAATCGAATTCTTTCAATAAACCTTCGTATTCGCATAGTTCTGACTCTCTATCAATTCTTTTTGACCTGCAAGCGTTAAATCCTGTGGTAGCTCATAGCTAGTTTTTTGCATAATTGCTTTGATGGCCATTTGAAGATGAACATCGCTTAATATTTCAAACAATGCACGGCGTTCCTCCTGGACTATTGGTGATTGGAAAAGTGTTTGAGCAACAATTCCAACCACAGTTTGACGAAGTTCTTCTATTGAAACACCTAAGTCTATAAATCGATAAAGGCAGTTTACCGAATCCTTGGCATGAATGGTCGTTACCACTAAATGACCTGTTAACGAAGCTTCGATTGCGATTTTTGCAGTCTCTTTATCACGTATTTCACCAATCATAATGACGTCAGGTGAGTGGCGTAAAATAGCCTTTAAGCCTGTAGCATATGTAACGCCAGCTCGTTCGTTTACTTGAATCTGTAAAAGGTTTGCTTGGTTATTTTCTACAGGATCCTCCAATGAAATGACATGTCGATTTAGCTCTGTCGAACAGTAATGGATTAGGGAATATAAGGATGTTGATTTACCAGAGCCTGTTGCCCCTGTGAAACATAAAAGTCCTTGTTGATGTTTCACTAGTTCCATTAACAAGTTTGCTGCATACTTGGAATAAGATAAGGAAGTAAGTGGGAATGAATGATTTTGTAGAAGCAGTCGGATAATTAGGCTTTCTTTTAAAAATACCGAGGGAAGTGTAGAAACACGAAAGGCATATTGATCTTGTTCCATAGCTTTTTGGAAGGAGCCGCTTTGGGGTTTGCGACGCTCACTAATATCTAATGCCGATAAAAATTTAAAAAAGGAAATCATTCGTTCCGCAAGATCGTTTGGTAATTCACCTGCTTGGAGTAACTTATCATATTTTCGAAAATAAATACGATATCGTATACTCTCTGGAACTAATAATAAATCTGATGCACCGAAATGGTAGGCTTTTAGTAAAAGTTGCTCACATTTTTGTTCAACAACTGTTTCAAAATTTTGCATATTCGCACCCCTCTTCTGGTTCATTCGAATATGACCGCTCTATTCGTTATTTCCTAGTATAGATAGAAACTTATCACGAGAAAAGCCCTTTTCTTAAAATAAAAATTTGCTATAAAATTTCCTATCAAACATGTTTTTTGCTATAAAATTGTGGATAACATGCAAATTTTCACTAAATTTGAACATAATCCTATGAAAAAGTTAATATTTATGACTAAAGGAACTGTATCTTTTTCAATAATGCAATATAATAGAAACAACATGATTTTTTTCCTACACTTACACTTGGTAGAAGAAATAATATTCAAAAAAATTACATAGAGGTGAAGAGAATGATCCATCCATTAAAAATTACTGGTACATTAGCCGATGAAACTAGATACTCTATTTATGAGTACATACTACAAGAGAAGAAAACTGTAACGGTCCAAAATATCGCTGATAAATTCGGCATCCATCCAAACGTTGCGCGTTTACACTTAACAAAGCTCTCAGAAATCAATATAATTACAGCTGATTTTGCCAAAACTGGGAAAGGTGGTAGACCTGGTCGTGTTTATAAGGCCTCAGATAAAGGTGTATCATTATCGTTCCCTAGACGTGATGAAGATCGACTATTAAAATGGGCAATCCAATTAATCGAAGAATTTGGACCGTCTGCATTAGAAAAATGTCAGGACATTAGCTACCAAGACGGTTATCAGCAAATGAAAAATTATGTAAATGCTGAGTTACAATTAAATAATACCCTTTCCTTCGAACAGAAGCTTCAGCTATTAACTGACAATGCAGCATTAATTGGCTATATTCCGCAAGTACAACAAACAGAGCATGGTAAAAGTGTGACTTTCTCCATTTTTAATTGCCCATTCCAGGAGCAGCTTAATACTCATTCAGAAATTGTTTGTTCTTTACATGAATCCTATTTAAAGGGACAGGTAGATGCGTTATATTCGAGCAATGAGTTAATACAAATCGATAGCATGATACATAATTGCGATTTATGTAAATATGAAATAAACGTGACAGAAATCGATAGCTAATTTTTAAAAATCAATTGTTTGTCACAAAGAAGAAGAAGTTCCAGTTTACAGATACCTTTCATATCATTTATAATGAGTAAGAGATTATTGTGTCGTGGGCAAAAGGAGGGGAAATCTTCATGGATAATATGTATAAAGTTATGGCATTCTGGACAGGTATTTTTGCAGTTATGTTCTACCTTGGTGGTATGAACGAAGTATCGCTATTATTCGTAGGTAATACAGGTTTATTCTTATTATTAGGCTTCTTAAACCTTTCAGAACGTATGTACATGTACATTTTCGGAGCATATTTAACTGTGTTCTTTGCTGGCTTCACGTACTATACAACATTCATTCACGTACCTGGTGGCGGTCATTAATACAGAGAAAAACGCGTGTCTCATTAAGTGTGAGACATGCTTTTTTTATGTAAATTTATTCATCAGATGCAGAAATTATAGATGATCATTTATGAAAGCATAGTAAAATCCCCCTTTGCATTAAATAGGTTAGATTCTATCTATCCTACGAAATGCTAGAGGGATTTTTTCATTTTATGAAGTTAATTTAGGCTTTAATTTATTAAACACAAAGCTCTGTAAGTTGATTGGAGTGTAGGCTGGGCGACTCCTTGGGGATCAGCAATAGAGGAACGAAGGCTAAAAGCATCACGTCCTGTGATAACACCTTCGTGACCAACATCCTGTTGCCCCGACGCCCCCAGGAAAGCGCCCAGCCGGAACGGAAATCAACCCACGCTATGGTGATGAGCCATTTTTAACTATCGTCTCTATCAGCTAATCTTAGAAACCATTTAAAAAAGGATTTGTCTCCATTTCTGCACCAACTGTTGTATAATTCCCGTGACCAGGGTAGATAATAGTATCTTCAGGTAGAGTCAATAGCTTATCATGAATGGATGTAAGTAATATTTTTGTTGAGCCTCCAAGTAAATCTGTACGACCAACACCTTGCTCAAAAAGTGTATCACCAACAATAGCGAAGCCATCATTTTCAAATATATATGATATACTACCTGGTGAATGCCCTGGCGTAAAAATAGCTTTAAAACAAAAATCGCTTATTTCAAATAGCTGTTCTACTTTAACAATATTTTCTTCAGCTGGGGCACCGACAATATAATCTGGTAATGCTGCGTATTTACTAGAGCCATTTTTTGTTGGATCTCCTAACCAGCTCACTTCTTTTTCATGAATCCATAATGGAACATTAAAAGTCTCGCGGACAGCATCCGCTGCGCCGATATGATCGAAATGTGCATGTGTTAAAAAAATGGCTAGTGGTTTTAGATTGTTACCGCGGATAGCCTTGATGATTCGATCTGCTTCTTCTCCAGGATCAAATATTAAGCATTCCTTATTTTTATTCGATACGATATAACAATTCGTTTGGACAGGTCCAAGTGAATAACTTCGTACGTTCATCATTGTTATCACCTCAATTACAATTATACAACCTTTGCCACAATTTGACGATAAATGTTCATAGTTTAAGCTATATTAGTTCTCGACAAAAACAGGTAGAACGTTTACAATTAAGGAGGAATATTGTTACGACATTCATTTTCTGATGTCGAAAGGAGTGTCAATTTCTAATGAACTTATTAATGGTTATTTTTGGTCTAGTTGCAATTTTAGCAGTAGTTGGTACATTCCAAGCACTGAAAGAAAAGAACCTTTTAAGCATCGGTTTCAACTTATTAAGTGCTGTAGTATTCGGTTGGTTCGTAATTATGACTGTAATTAATAGCGGATACCCACCAAAATTACACTAAAATTCAGACAGAAAAAAGAGCAGTCTCCATTACGAGACTGCTCTTTTTCTGTCGTTTTTATATTTATACCCTTCTAAAAATGATAATAGCCACTTTCCTTTAAGCTGTTTATTTGGCTTTTCGAGCGTTTAAAATTTCAATTTGATATTATACATAAAAATTTTCCATACGCCCTTATTGAAGTGTTAAAAGGGGTTTTCACACTATTTATTTGGGTATCCATCATATGGAGGGGAATAGCTCGTAACTTCTGCTAAAAATCGGAAAATGAAGATTGAACATCGTGCCTCACCCCCAGCAGTGCAAAAAAGAGATCTCACTAACGTGAGATCTCATAATTGTTACTTGGCTGCCCCTTGCTTCAAGTTACCTGTCTTTGGATCATAGAAGCGGAGTAAATCACCGTTAATGATGGCATCAGAATTTTCTAGTTCTTTCGTAGCTCGATCAGCGTATGGCTGACATGGCTCACCATCAATTTCTTCACCAGTTGCTTTGTCATAGCAAGCTTCACCAGCATATACATATTTATCTGTTACAAAACGACCGTCACGGAAAACAACGAAATCTTCATGCTCTGGTGAGAATAGGTCTGCACCAAGTTGCATATCTTTTGAAGTTTCAACGCCAAGAAGGTGTAAAATTGTTGGACGTAAATCCATTTGTCCAGCAACCTCTGTCATTTCTTTACCATCACCTGATCCAGGAATATGGATGAATAATGGTACTTCTTGTAGCAGTGCATTATCAAATGGTGTAATGCTTTCTTTTCCTAAATATTGAGCCATCGCTTTGTTATGGTTTTCTGAAATACCATAATGGTCACCATACATTACAATAATAGAGTTATCATATACACCTTGATCTTTTAAACTTTGGAAGAAGTCTTTAAGAGCTTCATCCATATAACGAACTGTTTGGAAATAACGATTTAATGTACCTGAGTTTGAAGTATATTCAGGAATCATTACATCTTCTGGATCCAATGTGAATGGATAGTGGTTCGTTAAAGTAATTAGTCGAGAATAGAATGGCTGTGGCATATCTTTCATTAATGCTGCAGATTGCTCTACGAATGGGACATCTTTCATGCCCCAGTTAACAGCTTGCCCTTCGCCAATCTTATATGAATCTATGTCATAGAATTTGTTAATGTGTAATGATTGATACATCATGTCACGATTCCAGAATGATTTATTATTCGGATGCATGACATTTGTAAAGTAGCCATTATCTCCAAGGCGCTCAGCCATTGAGTTATACGTATTTCCACCGTGCGTGAAGAATACCGCACCTCGACCTAAGCCGAACAATGAGTTTTCTGTAATAAACTCTGAGTCAGAAGTTTTCCCTAATCCAGTTTGGTGATAGAAGTTACTGAAATAATACGTATCTTTATCTTTTGTTAAAGAGTTTAAGAATGGTGTAATTTCATGACCATCCATTTGATTATTAATCACAAAGTTTTGTAAAGACTCCATCGAAACAAGAATCAAATTACGACCCTTGTATTTACCAAACATTTGAGGGTTGATCGCTGCTTGATTAGAACGAATATAGTTGTTCACTTCTACTAATTCACTGCCATCCGCTAATGCACGTTGAGCAGAAGATTTTGATTGAATATAAATGTCATATAAATGGTAGTTATAAGTACCAATGTTTTTCACAAGTAATTCACGGTCAAAGCTACGTGTTAACAATTGTGGACGCTCTGTTTCAGCTAATCCTAAGTTTAAGAACGACACAGCAATCGCTAATACGAAGTAAGCGCGACGGAATTCCACATTGACTTTTACTGCATCTTTCATTTTAGGTAAATATTTATTAGCTAAAATTAGAATAAGTACATCAACGAAATACAATAAATCCCAAGGGCTAACAATCGCTGCTACTGAAGTTCCTAAATCACCAAAGTTACTAGTTTGGAATAATACCGGTAACGTAATAAAGTCGTTGTAGAAACGATAGAACGCCACATTCCCATATAAGACAATCGACAAAATAACACTGATAGTAATGATATAACGACTTTTAACTTTTGGCGATTTAAAGAATAACGATATACCATAAGCAAATAGCACGAAGCTTAATGGATTAATAAACAAAATAAATTGTTGCATTGCATTTTCGATTTTCATCTCAAAACTTGTGTTATAAACAATGACCGTTTTTATCCAAGTTGCTACAATTGCTAGTATCATAAATGAATGTTTAGGCCACTTTATTGATTTCATCCCTAACATCCTCCCTACTTTCTTACAAAAAAATAATAATTTTTAACAATTTGTTACTGAAACAAAATATATCTTAATCCATTTTTTACAGATAATCAATAGATATATTTTTGGAAAAACTGTGCTCCTTGTTCGTATATGCGCCGGATAGTAATATATACGTTTTTGTTTGTAAAAAGTTTCGTAAATCATAAAAACAGTGGAGAACCACTGTTTTTTAAGAATATTACATACATGTTACATTATCTTTACAATACCACAAATGAATTATATTTAAAACATTACCGATTATTTTCTTTCATGCGAAGCTTTGTTGTTTCTTGTCGAATCAGTAATAATGCCATTTGGTAATCTTTAATATCTAGTACATTCGCTTTATACAACTCACGAATTTCATCCTCCATTAACATCAAATCACCAATGGGATCTCGTGTGTAAATATAAGTGCCATATGTTTTTAATAATTCATAAATATCTAACATTTTGTCCATTTTAGTTCGCTCCTCGTTGTGTTACACAGTCAATACGTTTTGTCGGTGTCACAATGATATCTACTGGGCAATCGTGCGCTTCTGTAGGTACGTGTTCATATAGCTGTTCATTAAATAGCAGAGACATGAGCTTACCCTTCGTATAGTTTAATACATAGCGATCATAATAACCACCGCCATAGCCTATTCGATAGCCGAACTTATCAAAAACAACTCCTGGAACAAGGATGACATCCATTTCATTTGCGTCAACAAACTCACACTTCTCTGGAATTGGCTCACGCAAATGCATATAAACAGTTTCAAGCTGGGCAAATGATTCGATGGCATAAAATGACATTTCTCTTGTTTTTGGATTGCATTTAGGTACAGCGACTTTTTTACCAAGTTGCCACAGTTCTTCTATTAATGGAATTGTGTCGACTTCTGGCATATTAGAAATGGTGATACCTATTATAGTTGCTTCTATTATATATGGTTCCTGTAGCACTTTTTTTACTACAGCAAATGATTGATCGTGGTAAGCTACTTCGCTCATTTTGCCAAGAGCTTCTTTTACCTCGTTCCGTAAAGTTGTTTTGTCCATGCTAAGTTACCTCCTATTAAAATATAGAAAGCCAAAACCACAAGTGGTTTTGGCTTAATGAGCGATTACTTAGTTTCACGGTGAAGAGTGTATTTCTTCTCGCGAGAGCAATATTTTTTAAGTTCAAGACGCTCTGGATTGTTACGCTTGTTCTTTTTAGAAATGTAGTTACGTTCGCCGCAATCTGTGCAAGCTAAAGTAATGTTTACGCGCATTATTAACCCTCCCACTCTATATCAAGAATTTAAATTTTGAGCATGATTTATACGACTAACCTATTATAACATAAAATGAAAAAAAATCTACCTTCATTTCATATTAAGTTCGCATATGGTAAAATACCTTATAATTACATACTTAATGAGGTGAAGCTATTGGATTTATCCATCATACTTATGATTGTGGGGATTCTCCTAATTATTGCGTCGTTCTTTTTCAAAAATAGTGCGAAAAAAGTCGAACAAGATGTAGAGGAGCTATCCATCTCAATTTTTCAAGAAACAAATAATTTAAAACGTCGTCTAAAAATTGTTGAGGAGGAGCTGTTATTAGAGCCAGAGTTTCAGGTTAAATCACAGTCAGCGCAAACTAACACTATACCAAATCCGAAGGTTCAACAGGTCCTGCAAGCGGTTCAACAGGCTGCTCAGACATCGAAAACAGGACAAGCTGCTCCAAAAACGAAACCTATACATCAAATTATTATAAGTCAGGTACTTGAACTGAATAAGCAGGGTCTTTCTGTAGCCGATATAAGTATTCGTTCAAATTTAACGGAAGAGCAAGTCCGCCAAGTGATTGCAAACGGAGGTCGATGATTCATGAATAAATCCGCTATCCGTGCATTTGGCATTGCACTTTTTCTTGTCGGAGCATTGTTAGCTTTAGCTGCTCGTTTTGATCTCAATATTGGTCTTCCAACTAAAGCTTCCACAAATACAGAACATGTAGAGGAGCTACAAAAAAAGCTCGAGCAGGCCAATAAAGAAATTGCATTGTTAAAGGAACAAGATAAGCAAGCTCCAAAGAAAAATAATCAGAAGACAGATACACCTGAAACAAAGGCTAAAGACAATCATAAACCGGCAGATACACCGACAAATGCTACTACAATGACACTTCAAATTTATAGCGGTATGGAACCATATACTGTGGCGCAAAAGCTTGAAGATGGTGGCGTCATCGAAAATAGTGTTGAAATGGAACTTTTACTTGCTAATCCTAAATACGCACGAAGCTTACAAATTGGTTCGTACGAAGTCAATTCTTCGATGCCTTTAGAGGAAATTGCAAAATTGATTACAGGGAAAAAGCAATAACATTCCCCTCCTATTTGTAAAAATGGCTGTCACCAAAAATCACAACTACTGATTTTTGATGACAGCCTACTTTGTTTAGTTTATGAAATTTGTTCTAAAAAAGCTTTCATCATTATACTGCCCTCTTGTGTCCCAATGGATTCCGGATGAAATTGCAGCCCAAAAAGTGGGTACTCCTTATGTTGAATCGCCATAATTTCACCATCATCACTGGACTTTGCTAAAATATTAAAATCCTCATGTAAGGTGTTTTGCTCAATGACGAGGGAATGATAGCGCATTACTTCAATTTTACCGTCTAACTGAGCAAATAAGCCTGTTTTTTCGTATTGAATCGTAGATAATTTTCCATGCATTATATTTTTAGCTTGAACGATGCTTCCTCCAAAGGCTTGCCCTATCGATTGGTGTCCAAGACAAATGCCCAAAATCGGAAATTTCGTATAAAGCTCTTTAACAACATCCACTGTTATACCGGCATCAATTGGCGTACCTGGACCGGGCGATAAAATAATGGCTTCTGGTTGCATTTTCTCAATTTCTTCAACTGTCATTTCGTCATTACGTACTACTTTTACATTTTTCCCAAGCATACATATTTGTTGAAACAAATTATAGGTGAATGAATCATAGTTATCGATCAGTAAAATCATTTTTTTACCTCCAATAGCGCGCGAGCTTTATTCAGTGTTTCCTCATATTCAGACAATGGCACTGAATCGTAAACAATTCCAGCCCCTGCCTGAACATGAGCACGATGATCCTTAATAATCATTGTCCGAATGGCTAGAGCTAAATCCATATCCCCTGTAGCGGAAATATAGCCTACTGCACCTGCATAAACACCACGCTTCACAGGCTCAAGCTCATTGATAAGCTGCATAGCGCGAATTTTCGGCGCACCTGATACTGTACCAGCAGGTAAGCACGCTCGGAGAACATCCAAAACATGGACATCATCACGTAATTCGCCGATAACCTCTGATACAATATGCATAACATGTTTATAACGCTCAATATTCATATATTTCATTAGCTTCACTGAACCCACCTTGGCAATACGTCCAAGATCATTACGACCTAAATCCACTAGCATACGATGTTCCGCGATTTCTTTTTCATCATTTAATAAGCCTTCCGCAATCGCGTTATCCTGCTCCACTGTTTTACCTCTTGGCTTCGTTCCTGCGATAGGATTTGTCGTAACCTTTCGATCCTTCACCTTAACGAGACTTTCAGGAGATGTTCCTAAAATGGTATACGTACCAAAATCCATATAGAACATATAAGGTGAAGGATTAGAAGTACGTAATTGACGATATAAAGCGAAAGGATTACCTGTATATGGTGAAGTGAAGCGTTGTGATAAAACAATTTGGAAAATATCACCCTTACGAATATGCTGCTTTGCACGTTCAACCATTCCCACAAAATTTTCTTTAGCGATCATTGGTCTAAAATCTAGTTCTCCAAACGTCATGGTGTCAAACGTTGTTCCAGCATAAAGCTGTTCCTCCATCTTGAAGATAGCTAGCTCCATCGCTTCACGGGAACGCCCTTCATCAAATAAATCAATCGCTGCTAATGTTACCTCTTGCTTTAAATGATCAAAAACAATGAATGTATCATAGAAAAAAATATGAACATCCGGCATTTCTAAATCATCCTGCAAGTATTCACCTATTTTCTCTGTATAAAATGCTGTTTCGTAACCAAAGAACCCAATTGCTCCCCCGAAAAAGGCAAAAGGGTACTGTGCCCTATGCAACGGCATAATCTGTTGTAATTTTACTAATACATTGGCGCTCGATTTTTCTGTTTCTCCATCTTTGGTAAAAGAATACCCATTCGTTTCTCCTATCAGTTCTGCAATTGGGTTGACGGCAATAAATGAGTAACGCCCACTTTCTTCATGCTTGGCAGACGATTCGAAAAGCATCTTATGCTCCCCTTCAAGTGATTGATAAACGGAAATTGGCGTCATCATATCACCCTGCAATGCCTTCATGGCAAACTTTCTAAGCTCAACTGTCATACTCTTTCTCTCCTTTTCTACGCTCTGCTCTTCTACACCAAAATCTATCAATTATGCATTGGCGTAATGGACGCTGCCGCTTCATTAGCATTTCGCTTTCACTACTATAAACATTACGTCCGGATTTTGAACTGTGTAAACACTATTCATTCCGCCAAAACATATAAAAAAGGCCTTTCCATCGTAAAAGGACGGAAAAGCCGTGGTGCCACCTTCATTGGTCTTCATCAATTATGCCGCGGCATAATTGCATTCAGCTGATGTTTGGATATCCGCTGAAAGAGTTAAAAGACCCACTCTATACCCTGTAACGTAGGCAGACGCTAATCCATACTTTATTCAGGATTAGAGCTCCGAAGTCCATTCACTATTTATTTGTACTAGTTTCCACCAGCCACTAGCTCTCTATAACAAATAATAATAGCTACTACTCTTCATCAAAGCTGATTACATGTATTCATTGTAAAGTAAAAAAACTAACAATTCAATTTATTTTTTATTACGAAGCCATTCATCTTCAGCTGGATTTGCTAGTTTAATATTTAGTTCTTGAAAGATTTGACGAATAGCAAACAAAATATCCTGACGCACATTTAGCATCACCGCGGTATCATTGGTTGCCACATAGAAACGCACAAGGACGCGATAAGAGGTTGGATAAAACTCATCTATAAATACATAAATCATTTCTTTTTCTGTTTGAGCATGCAAATAAATTTCCTTTTGAATGGTACTTAAAGCGCTTCGTAGTTTTTCTTCTTCATTTTCAGCAGCTACAAATAAAAATTGCTCACATTTTCGTTTTTCTCGTCTTGATAAATTATAGATTGGTCGATTTACCAAATAGGAGTTAGGTACATAAACAAGCCCTTTATCCCCCGTTTGAATTAAAGTACTTCGAAGATTAATATCCTCAATGGTTCCTTCAATTTTTTGGTCCTCTGTTGCTATCCAATCGCCAATTTGAAAAGGGTTATCTAATGCGACTGACATCCCACCAAAAACATGTGCTAGTGTATCTCGAATACCAAAGGCAATCGCTACACCAATTAAGCCAATCCCGGTTAGAAAGCCATTCAAATTAAAATTCCAGAAAGAAGCAATCGTAAACATCGCCAATATCATAATAAGCACTTTTCCTATACGAAGAAAAAAAGGTAACAGGACATTTGGTTCCTCATCGGTATTCAACGGTAATGGCTGCTTTGTATAAAAATTTAAAACATCGTATACGCCTTTGAAGGCAAAAAAGACCATAATAGACAATACAAAATTTTTAGTCGCTACATGTGTAAATAAAAAGAGATCTAATAATATCGATAAGCTGAGTAAAATTACTGCAGACATAAATGCATAGCGAATCGCTTTATTAAATTGTGCAAGTACTGTTGCCTGAAAGTTACGCTGACGATTTCTCAGAAATGTAACAGTACGATTAATAACTTTCTTTATAACAAACTGCTGAAAAAGCCAACCAATTACACAAAGTGCAACGGCAATAATAACTTCCATCCACGTTGGGGTTGAAATATCAGGTAATAACCATTTCAATGAATTCAAATTTCATTCTCCTCTAACTACTATGTATATTCACAGAAAAGGAGCCGATCAACAATGACGATCAGCTCCGTTTTTATTGAATTGCATCATCCGCAAAAAAAGCCTTATTAGCAAACCAAAATTGCTGCTCATTAAAATTATGTTCATGCATAGCGATAACCGAAAATTCAGCATGGTACTTACGCTTCATTTCTTCAAGTATAGCCTTCGCTTGCTTTCCAACAAGATGCTGCCCATCGATCGGAGTGCCTTCTGTAAAAATAATAACATCCGCCTCTGTACAGTGTTGATTTTCTTGGAGCAAGCCCTTTACAAAATGGAGCACAGGCAGAACGGCAGATTCTCCTTTTGCCTTATAATCAATAAAATCCTTAAAATCGGATAAATTTAAATGACCTTTTTCGAATCGAAAATGTACATGAACTTGACAGTCATATGGAACGATATATAAATCTCGACGTTCACGGTGCGCGGTCATAAATAAAGGTAAAATTATGCTTTTACAAAGCTCAGAATATGCCGCCATACCAGTTGTTTGCTCAAGACAAATAATAATTGGACCTGTTTCTTTTTTGTATTCATCAAACGGAACATATAGGATGTTTCCTTTTTTTATTGTTTGACGATTAAGCTTTTGACGCCTAGCTCCTTGCCACTTTCTCTCATAATACAAGCGCTGCTCTTTTCCATTGGACAATCGTTCGGCTTGCTCAACAGTCTGTATATTTTCGCAAATTTCATGCATACTATCTGCCAATTCAAGTGCAAATGCTGCCATATTTCGTAATGTTTCACTCTTGTAAAAAAAATCAATAAAAAAATGTTGTTCCTTGTTAGTTAATTCCTCAAGATGTAAGTTTTCATATAGAAAACGTAAAAAGTCACGTTGTTCTGATGTGAATTCCAGATCCAATTTCTCTATGAGTGATTCTACATCGTCTTTCACGAAGCAGCACCTCCGCAGCACATTTTTTCGGATAATGTCTATAGTATAACCAAAATAAATTTTTGACAATACAATAACGTTTGCAGTATTTTGACGCTATTTTTAATAACAATGTTGCTGTTATTAATAATGTCATGGAAAACTATATGCCTACAAAATTAAGTATTCATTAAATAAAGTATGGCACTTCGATAAAACGAGTGTTTGATTTCCGTTCCAGCTGGGCGCTTTCCTAGGGGCGTCCGATGAGCCGCTTCACTCGCTTTGCTCGCTCCAGGGTCTCATCTGTGACGCTGATCCCTAAGGAGTCGCCCAGCCTCCACTCCAATCAGACACTCCGCGTAGTATGTATATTCTGGCATTTTATTCTAATTTATAGTGTTAAAACACAACTTCAGCAATGTTTTTATGTGCGAAAGCGGAGCGGTGGCAACAGAAGTGGTTTTTACGAAAGTGGAACGATAGCAATATACTCGCCATAGGAAAGCGAGTAGCATGGAACAATCCTCATTTAAAGCAACACCATATTACAATAATCTCCTTAACCGTTTGTTTTTTAACACTATGAAAAAAGAGCCTATTATTGGCTCTTCTCTGATTTGCAGACTAATGTTACCCCTAATTGAATTAAGCTGTATGATGATTTAATCGTGAGTCTTAAACTATCAGTATTTTGTAGGAGCGTTGAAATCATCTCGTTTTTTTTAAGGTGAGACTTTCTTCATATAGAAGATAATGGAACACACTCCTTTATAACCAGATCTTTTTTATTTGTTAATCATAGTCATAATAATATTTTGTTTTTATCCGCTCATACTAATGATGAGGAGCTGTTGATTTTTCACGGAGAGTAGCGACTCCAGCGGGATGAGCTTGCGCTGAAAGCCCCGCAGGAACGTAGTGACGAGGAGATTGATCCAATTATGCCTCGGCATAATTGCGTCCGGAATCGGCTTTGTGCCTGCACAAAGAACTCCTTTCCGATTCCGTGACATCCGCCGGAGGCTTTAACTACTTTCAGTGGGTGTCCAAACACCTGCTGAAAGTAGTTAAAGCCAAGCCCGCGGAAAGCGCCAACTCGGAGTGAAAATCAACCTTTGTTTATTGATACACTTATTCTTATGTCGACAAACTAAAAAGAGCCTATAATTGGCTCTTCTCTAACTAATTATTTAATTCATAATGTTTACCTTTGACTAAGTAAAATAAATGTTCAGCAATATTTGTTGCATGGTCAGCTGAGCGCTCTAAATATCGGCAAACAAATGTTAAGTGTGTGATTTGAGAAATATGTGCTGGATTTTCAGCTCCTGCACGTAGCAATAGCGTTATTGTCGCTCCATATAAATCATCCACATAATCATCTAGTTCAGCAATTTCTTTGGCATGAACAGTATCTTCCTCTGTAAAAGCTTTGATAATACTCTCTAGCATTTCCACAGTCTTGTTACACATCGTTTGCAAATTTGTTGTCGAAAAGACAAGTGGTTCTTTGCCAATTCGAATTGTCTCTTTGGCAATATTTACTGCATAGTCCCCTACTCTTTCCATGTCAGATGCGGCTTTGACTAGCACCATAAGACGACGTAAATCAGTAGCTACAGGCTGCTGCTTAGCAATCATTAAAATAACATGATCATTGATTTCTTCTTCAAGACGATTGATGATTAAATCATCCTCAAGAATCTTTAAGGATGCCTCTAAATCCTGATTTAATAATGCTTCAAATGCTAATTTAAGAGCATTGATACTACTATTAGCAATCTCGACAAATTGTTCTTGGACTTCTTTTAATTCCTGTTCGAAACGTTCACGTACTACCATCTAATCTCCTCCTTAACCGAAACGACCTGAAATATAATCTTCAGTACGTTGATCTGCTGGTGTTTGGAAGATAACGTCTGTTTTATCGTATTCAACTACCTCTCCACTTAGGAAAAATGCTGTACGATCAGAAATTCGCGCCGCTTGTTGCATATTATGTGTCACGATAATAATTGAATAATCTTTTTTCAGCTCTTGTACAAGCTCCTCGACTTTTAATGTAGAAATCGGATCAAGTGCAGATGTTGGCTCATCCATTAAAATAACATCTGGTTCAATTGCTAAACAGCGAGCAATACAGATTCGTTGTTGCTGACCACCTGATAAACCATATGCATTTTGATTTAAGCGATCCTTTACTTCATCCCAAATTGCCGCACCGCGTAAAGATTTTTCAACAATCTCATCAAGAATTTTCTTATTTTTTATGCCATGGATACGTGGACCATATGCAATATTATCGTAAATAGACTTCGGGAATGGGTTTGGCTTCTGGAACACCATACCTACACGAGTGCGTAATTCCTCAACAGTGTAGCTTTTATCTAAAATATTGCGCTCACGATATACTATTTCACCTGATGTTCGAACACTCGGTACAAGCTCTACCATTCTATTTAGCGTTTTTAAATAAGTAGATTTCCCACAGCCTGAAGGGCCAATTATAGCTGTTACTTCATTTTCGTAGATGCTTAAATTTATGTCTTTTAAACCATGATGATCACCGTACCATAAATTTAAATTACGTGTATCATAAACTACTTTTTTGGCAACATCAGCAGATGGCTTTGTAGCCGTATGAATCGATTTGACAACAGATTTTTCCTCTTTTATATCCAGTACCATAAGGTCACCTCATTAATAACGTTTTTGGAATTTATTTCGAATAAAGATGGCAATAGAGTTCATCAGTAAAAGCACTGTCATAAGAACTAAAATACCGGCTGCCGCTACATATTGAAATGCCTCTTGCGGACGTTTTGCCCAATCGTAAATTTGCATTGGTAAAGCAGTGAATTGGCTTAATAAGCCATTAGGTAAAAACTGTAAAATAACAGGGATACCAATTACAACAAGCGGTGCCGTTTCACCTATCGCACGAGACATCGCTAATATACTTCCTGTTAAAATCCCTGGAATAGCTGCTGGTAGCACAACATGCAATATCGTTTGCCATTTTGTCGCGCCCATACCGTAAGAGGCTTCGCGTTGTTCATTCGATACTGCACGAATAGCCTCCTGCGCCGCAACAATGATCACTGGTAAAATTAATAAACTCATTGTTAAACCGGCTGCTAAAACACTTTTTCCTAATCCCAACATCCGAACAAAAATTGTTAACCCAAGTAAACCAAATACAATGGAAGGTACACCTGCTAAGTTAGAAATATTCATACGAATAAAATCGTTTAGTCTATTTTTCTTTGCATATTCCTCTAAATAGATAGCAGTCCCTACACCTATAATAATCGACACTGGAGCAACAACTGCCATCAGCCAAAGTGAACCTATTAAAGCTGCCTTAATACCCGCTTTATCTGCAAATCGTGAAGCAAAATTTGTTAAAAAATCGATTGTTAAATAGTCGACACCTTGTGTAATTATTCGATAAAGCAAAATAGCTAGTGACACTAATGCAAAGGTCGTTGCTAAGAAGAATAATGACTTCCAAACTTTATTGAATGTAATACGCTTTGTCATTCGTTTCATGACGACTGTGTCATCCATATAGCGCATGCTAGTAAACCTCCCTGAAGCGTTTCGAAATATATTGAGCAATTAAATTCATCACTAAAGTAAAGATAAATAATGTGAATCCTACTGAATAAATCGAATAATAAATTGTCGTACCATAGCCAGCATCGCCTGTTGCAACCTGTACAATATACGCAGTCATCGTTTGAATCGAGTCTGTCACATCTAAATCGAATTTAGGTGTAGATCCGCCTGCAAGTGATACGATCATCGTTTCACCAATTGCCCGGGAAATGGCGAGGACAACCGAAGCGATAATGCCTGATAATGCAGCTGGTAATACTACTTTTATAGCTACTTCAAACTTTGTTGCTCCAAGAGCTAGAGCTCCTTCACGCATACTATTCGGGACAGATGACATCGCATCCTCAGAAAGTGACGTAATCATTGGTAGAATCATAATACCTACAACAATCCCCGGACTAAGTGCATTAAAAAGTTTCAGTCCCGGAATAATTTGCTGTAACATTGGCGTTACAAATGTTAATGCGAAGAAGCCATAAACAATCGTTGGTACACCTGCTAACACCTCTAAAATAGGCTTTACCGTACGTCTTATTTTTTCGCTTGCATACTCACTTAAATAGATTGCAGAAGCAATGCCAAATGGTACTGCTACAACAACCGCAATAAGTGTGACTTTCAATGTTCCAGCGATTAAAGGTAATATCCCAAATAACGGTTCCTTTCCTGAAAACGGTAGCCACTGTGTACCAAATAGGAAATCCGTAATCGAAACACGTTTAAAGAATTCAAACGTTTCAAAAATAAGGGTGAAAACAATGCCAAATGTCGTCAATATAGAGATAAGTGCCGCAGAAAATAATAGAGTTGGCATTGCTTTTTCCACTATTTTCTTTGTTTTATGATTGCGCGAATTTGCAATTAATTGCTGCACAGATGATGTCTTGTTTTCTTTTTGAGAAACCATTGGGTGCTCCTTTCAAATAAGAGAGGGAAAGAGCATACATCTCTTTCCCTCTATGCATGTCTACTTATTTTAAGCCTTCTAAAGTTTTTAAAGCTTCACTATATTTATCTTCAGGTAGACTGACATAACCAACTGCATTTGCCATGTCTCCCCCGTTTTCAAGTG
Source organism: Lysinibacillus sp. NPDC093190 (assembly GCF_050280425.1). Taxonomy (NCBI): domain Bacteria; kingdom Bacillati; phylum Bacillota; class Bacilli; order Caryophanales; family Bacillaceae; genus Lysinibacillus; species Lysinibacillus sp. NPDC093190. The sequence goes on from NZ_JBNNVG010000025.1 coordinate 70,989, forward strand.
TAAATTTGATGAAATCATATGCCGCTTCATTATCTTTCATAGCACTATTTTTCACATATACAAATAGTGGTCGTGAAAGCGGTGCGTATTCACCAGATTCGATTGTTTTATTTGTTGGCTCAATGCCGTTTACTTTCACAATACTTAATTTATCTTTATTTTCTAAGTAGTAAGCATAGCCAAAGAAGCCGATTGCGTTTTTGTCACCCGCTACACCTTGAACTAGCATGTTATCATCCTCTGATAATGTTGCTGATTTTGCTAGATCAGCACCGTCTAAAATTATTTCATCAAAGTAATCATACGTCCCTGAGTCAGTACCCGGTGAGTAATACACGATTTTTTCATCTGGCCAAGATGGATCTATATCAGACCATTTTTTAGGTTTACCATCTTCAACCCAAATTTTCTTTAATTGTTCAACTGTTAGATCCTTCGCCCAATCATTTTCAGGGTTCACGACAACCGATATGCCATCATATGCTAAAGGAAGTTCTGTAAAAGCAATTCCTGCTTTCTCTAGTTTTGCTTTCTCTTCATCTTTTATATGACGAGATGCATTAGAAAAGTCTGTCTCACCTGCGATGAATTTTTCAAAGCCACCACCAGTACCTGAAACACCTACCGATACTTTGACATTCGGTTGAGTCCCTGCATACTCTTCAACAACTGCCTCAATAATTGGTGCGACAGTTGATGAACCATCTCCAGAAACAGCGCCTTGCAGTTTTTTGTCAGCAGCATCTTGTCCTGAGCTCGCTGGTGCGTTTGATTCTGCATTGTTACCTTTTTGTGCAGAGTCGCTACCACATGCACCAAGCATTAATGCTGAACCCATTACCGCTGTCATCGTTAAGTACTTCCACTTTTTCATCTCATTTGCCTCCGTCACTAACATTTTTATAGTTGTTTGTCTTACAATCTTTACTATAATGACTAAATGTTGAAGTCGTATAAACAGTTCGTAAAAGAGACGTAAAGGAATGTAATGCTTTGTAAACAATTGTAAAGATGAATTTACAATTGTAGCTTTCGCATAGATAAACAATGCGTCCAGATTTTGAATTCTGCTAAAGCCAGCACGAAGGCCAACACGTTGTCGGTCATTTCGGTAATGCCACAGGACATGGCGTTTTTACCGATGCAGGTCAGATAGCCGTTTTCCTTTAATAATCAGATAAATTTGCTTCCTTTTGGAAAGATGCCATAATAAGCAATTGTGTCAGGAAATAATCTAAGAGGAGTTTGACTTTGTGATTAAACATACAAAAGTACAAAATACCGATTACTTTAAAACGTATTTAACGCTTATTATGGAACATCGTGAATATACTCTACAGGAAGCCGTAGATTTTATGGTAGAGTCTTATTTCTGTAATAATATAGAGATTTATGGATTAAAACCGAAACAACAATTTGAAATAGCTATTCAACAATTATCTGTATAGTAAGTCTTGTATATAAAACAAATAAAACACGGTATGAAAATGGTGATCTTTCATACCGTGTTTTTTCGCGGGTATTCAATAATACTCTGAAACTATAAAAAAACCGCTAGGCATTGAAATGCACTAGCGGTTTCTCTTATTTTTGCTCATCTTCACCAATTTTGTCTTTTGAAATAGCTGGTAAAATTGGTTGTTTTACATTACTATCTGTCACTTTTTCAGCGTTATATTTTGCCTTTAACTCGAAATATTTATCCACAGCCTTTCTTGCAATATCACTATTAGCCGAAAAAGGTTGGTTAGGGTTTGTTGATCCCCAAGGAATAACTACGGCATAGGCAATTTCAGGATTTTCATAAGGGGCAAAGCCAACATGTGTATAAGTAAGTGAATACTGACCCCAATGCTCTCGTAAATCCCCGTAATACATTACTTCAGCTGTCCCTGTTTTCCCTGCCGCTGTATAAGGTGCATTTCCAAATTGTCTTTTTGCTGTACCCTTTGCGCCAGTATAAACACGACGTAACCCTTGTTTTACATAGTTAATTTCATCTGATGAATTATCAATATGATTTAAAATTGTTGGTCCTATTTCTTTTACTAATTGACCTAGCGATTGCCCATCTTTTGATGGCTCACGTACCTCCTTCACAACATGTGGCTGAATGCGATAGCCGCCATTTGCAATTGTCGAGATATACTGTGCCAATTGTAACGGTGTATACGTATCATACTGTCCAATAGCTAAGTCGAGTGCTTTACCCCCATAGGTTGGACCAGTCGGACCTTGTACCCCAATAACTTCATTTGGTAAATCAATCCCTGTTTTTACACCTAACCCGAATTGTGCATAAGAATTACGCATTTTTGGGAATGTATCATCATTTAAACGAAGTGGCATCCCATAGCTATATGGTGTTCCATTAATAAGCAAAGCTGTTTTAAACATATAAACGTTAGAAGATTGCTCCAAGGCTCTTAAACCATCCATTGAAATATAGCCACCACGGTTAAAAATAGATTTTTTTACTGGTGTATTTAATAAATGGATTGGTTCATCCCCTAATACAGTACGTGGCGTAATGGCTCCTAGGTTATAACCAGTTAATAATGTTGCTGCCTTAACTGCAGAACCTGCCTCATAAGCTGTTGTAAAGGTGCCATACGAATAATCAACGACTTCATTCTTTCCTGTTACAGGATTTTTTTCGATTTTTTTACCAACCATTGATAAAATATCGCCTGTATTTGGGTCCATCATGACTAAAAAGGCACGATCAAGTAAAGACGAAGCCCCTCGTGATTTTAATTGAAGCAATTCTTCCTCGACAATTTTTTCAGTTGCAGCTGTTAACTCGCTATCTAGTGTTAAGACTAAATCATTACCAGGCTTACCATCATAGGTCGTAACGGTATCAACTACCTGCCCTTTTTTATTCGTAATATTTTTAACAACTGATTTTTGCCCTTGCAGTAAATCTTCATATTGCGCTTCAATATAACTTTCACCAACACGGTCATTTCGTGAATAATCACGAGCTAAATAATAATTCAGCTTTTCTTTTGGAATCCCTTTTGCTGGTACTGTTGTGCGTCCTAAAATAGCGAGTGATGATAATTTCAAACGCTTCCAGTCAGTTGTTGTGTTAACGCCTGGTAGTTGAGTTAGACGCTCAGAGACACGTGCAAATTCATCGGCAGATACATTTTCACTCTTAATAATTTGCGGTGATAAATTGTAGCCTGATACCATCTCTCGATAAATTGCTAATACTTCTAAGTCCTTATCTGTCAACTGTAGTATTTCTTCGTTTGTGATTCGTTCACGAACAAGTTTATCTATCTGTGCATTGATTTGACTTTCCGTTACATCTTCTTGTGCCCTAATTTTCTTTTCTTCTTTCTTTGTTACTTTTGCATAGGCAGCATCATGATTTTTTATAATCCAAAAATCTTGTTTATCACGTAATGTGACACGGTTCGTTGGCTGCTCAATCAATTGTGCCAGCTTTTCGGCTATGTCTAGCATGTCCTTTGTTGTTGTCGTCGACATTTTCGTATACGTAATAGCATTTTCTGGTTGGTTATCCACTAAAATACGCCCGTATCGATCATACATACGGCCTCTTGGCACACTTGTATTGACAGCTACCTCCTCTTTACGCTCTAAATCGCGTACATAATCTTCCCCTTTTACGATTTGCATATAGCCAAGTCTAAAAATTAGCATCGAAAATACGATAAATATAGCAAAGAAAAGGACATTCATACGAAATGTTAAATTAGAGTGATGTTTTGCTTTAACACTCGTCGCGCGATTTTTTCCCGGTACTTTGCGCATATGTATTCCCCTCCTCATCTAATTACAATTTAAATACACGATATTTAGTATACCATTCGAAGGTACGACAGGAAAGCATGCACTTAAGAATTTACTCTTGAAAACATCATTTATTTGACGCACTTTAAGATGAAAAGTTTCTGTTTTTTATCGATTGCTAGAAAAATAGTTTTTACATTAAATATTGGGAGGGTGAGGTATAATGTGAAGCTTTCCCAAACTTTCCGGCGATTGCTCCTCCCTTTCTGCCAATATGAGTGTTGGGGCATTCACCTCCACCTTAGATTGTATTGTATATCTCAAACATTATAGAACCTAAAAAAGACAGCAAAAAAGGCTATGCCTCAAGTGACTCATCACCTTTGACATAGCCTTCTAATAAACAGAGATTATTTTGCAGCTTGGAATTTAGCTTCCACTACATCCCAGTTTACTACGTTCCAGAATGCACCGATGTAATCTGGACGACGGTTTTGGTAGTTTAAGTAGTAAGCATGCTCCCAAACGTCTAAACCTAGAACTGGAGTTTTACCTTCCATAACTGGAGAGTCTTGGTTTGGAGTAGATGTAACAGCAACTGAGTCACCATCAACGATTAACCAAGCCCAACCTGAACCGAAGCGAGTTGTAGCAGCTTTTGCAAATTCTTCTTTGAATGCATCGAAAGAACCAAATTTAGCATCGATTGCTTTTGCAACTTCGCCAACTGGAGTTTTTGAACCGCCTGGAGCGATTACTTCCCAGAATAATGAGTGGTTAGCATGTCCGCCACCGTTGTTACGTACAGCAGCTTGTTTGTCAGCTGGAAGAGCATCAATGTTTGCGATAAGATCGTTAATGTCTTTTTCAGCAAATTCAGTACCTTCTACTGCTGCGTTTAAGTTTGTTACATAAGTATTGTGGTGTTTAGAATGGTGAATTTCCATTGTTTTTGCATCGATATGTGGTTCTAATGCGTCATAAGCGTAAGTTAATTGTGGTAATTCGTAAGCCATTGTTAAGTTCCTCCCTAAAGTAAAGAAATAATTAGTACATTCTTAGATTATCAAAATTGGTCAAACCATTCAACGAAAAATACTTCAAATTAAAGATTTCAGCCTTTTGACTGAAAAGCCAATACGATTACTATACTACCCTGTTTTTCAAATAGCTAATCTATAGGAAAAATTATATCGCTATAAAGAACACAACAATCATGACGATTTGAATTACTGCTTTTGCAAGTGTTGATACTAAGAAGCCTATGAGAGAGCCAACACCGCTTTTTACAGCCTCTCCAAATGTACGACGCTCTACGATTAGCTCTGCAATCACCGCTCCTAAAAATGGACCAACAAATATACCTACAACTGGAATGACGAAAGGACCGATTAATAAACCAATGGTACTGCCCCACATACCAGCATTTGAACCACCAAATTTTTTAATACCTAAGGCACTTGCTACAGAATCAGCAACAAATAATATGACAACAAATATAATTTCACTCGCCCAGAACCACCAGCTTAGCTCTGCAAATGAAAAAAATAATCCATATACTAAAAAACCACCGACTAAAAAAAGCACACCTGGAATTATCGGGTAAACCAATCCAACAAATGAAATGACAAAGCAGGAAATCACTAAGATCCAGCCAACAACTTCCATAAAAAATTCTCTCCTTTTGTCGTGCATTGCCTTTCATACGGATTCACAAAGCTAAAAGTTTCGTTCATTTAATGTCTAATTCCTAAAATAGAGTCAGCTATATTTACAGCATGATCTCCTATACGTTCTAAATTGCTAACGATATCCGTATAGACGATTCCCGCCGCTCCATTACATTCATTTGTATTTAAGCGCGCAATATGCTTTTGTCTTAGCTTATCTTCCATATCATCTATCAAGCTTTCGAGCTCAGTTACTTCCTGTGCCAAGCTCAAACTAGCTGTATCCAGAGCCGCTATACTCTTTCGTACAGCTTCAATCGCTAAGCTAAACATGCCTATTAAATCTTGTCGTGCTGACTTACTTAAACTTACCTCATGATGATCTTTATATTGTAAAAGCTCTAAAATATTTTCAAAATGATCGCCAATACGTTCAATGTCTCGTACATTTGTTAGAAGTGTATGGTGTCTTACTGAGTCTGCACGAGAAAGTGGCTGCTTAGACACCATCACTAAGTAATTCGTGATTTCCTTGTCTAAATGATTGAGCGCTACTTCTAATTGTAAAACTGTAGGAATATGAGTAGCTTCACCTGTTTTCATATATAAAAATGTTTCTTCTAAACCATGAAGGGCATGCTCCCCCATACGTAACACTTCCTCTTTCGCTTGTCCAAGTGCAATCGCTGGAGAAGAATCAATGAATGCTGGATCTAAATGCTTCGTTGTCACATCAATATTTCCATCATGTCCAGGAACTAGCTTCGTGACAAGTACAGCCAATCCTCCGATAAATGGTAGCTGAATCATCATATTAATAATGTTAAATGAGCCATGTGCTATCGCTATTTGCATTTTCGCTTCTAAATGGAATAGCCCGCTAATCCACTGAACGTAATGCATAAATGGTGTAAAGAACACCATGAAAATGATCGTACCTATAATATTAAATAGCACATGTGCCGCTGCCGCACGTTTAGCATATATAGAAGCACCAAGTGAAGCTAATACTGCTGTAATGGTCGTGCCTATATTTTCACCAAATAAAATAGGTAAAGCACTATCTAAGCCAATTAAATGCTCAGCATACAAGCCCTGTAGCACACCAACAGTCGCTGTTGAGCTTTGAACAAGCAATGTAAAAACTGACCCAAGAAAAATTCCTAAAATAGGCTGATTACTTAGATGAAGCGTTAATGATTCAAAGTCCGCTAATTGATGAAGTGACTGCATGCTTGCACTCATTAACTCTAATCCTAAAAATAATCCCCCGAAGCCAAATAATATTTGTCCAATATACTGATATGTCGCTTTCTTAAAGAAAAATAACAGCCCTGCACCAATCGCCAATAACGGATAAAAATAAATGCCGATATTAATACCAATAATAAATGCGGTTATGGTCGTTCCAATATTGGCCCCCATGATGACACCGATTGCTTGACGCAATGTTAAAAACCCTGCACTCACTAGCCCAACCGTAATCACCGTCGTTGCAGAGCTCGACTGGATACAAATCGTTACAATTATGCCTACTAACACTCCCATTAAAGGGTTTGTTGTAAAACGATTTAACCATTCACGCAGTCGATCATCTGCCGATTTTTGGAGCCCATCCCCCATAAATTTAATGGAAAATAAAAAGACTCCTAAACCACCTAAAAATTGAAACAGTATGCTTTGCCAATCTATTGTCAATTGTATTCGCTCCAATTCCTACGTCTCTACTACTCTATTCCTAATCTTTAAATGATAGTATAGAAAAAGTAAAGAAAACCTTTAACTTCTTTACACAATATTAACATTTCATCATCGTATTCTCAGTTATTATTACTTATTTCATATCTTGTCAATGTTGAACATGATAAAATAGCGATTGGAGGAGATATGTTTATGAAACACTCGCAACTATTTATCGATAGCCTAATTCATCCAAAAAAACTTGCTGCCTATCGTTTATTACCTATAGGAAAAGTCATTCAATATACCTTTCTTCTAATTACTGTTGTTACAGTTTTCTCATTTGGTCGTTTTACGGCTGGTATGTCTGTTGATACATTTGATATGAATAGTTTAAATGGTATAACTGAATACATAGAAGGCGTTAAATGGGTATTGTATCCCGTGACATTCATCATGCTTTTTGTTTTTACAACGATGCTTATTTTTGCACAAATTGCTCTCTATGCCTTGGCAGGTCTACTGATTTTAAAAGTCATGAAACGTCGCGGAGAATACCGTCATATTTGGCGTACTACAACATTTGCTATGACTTGGGCAACTCTAATAAGTATGCTATCAGATTATCTACCGATTAACAGTACAATTATCTCTGTTTTCTCTTTATTTTTAACAGTGACTCTACTAATCGTTGCCATGACAAAGTATCCAAAACAACCAAACACAAAATAATGTGCATGATTCCCCTCTCTTCTAAATATAGTGTAGAAAAGGAGGGGATTTTTTGCGTGCTTTAGTGTTAACAGCTATCATCATTATTTTTGCTTTTGTCATGAAAGTAGATTTAACAGAAGGTTCATTACATTTTGCTGCCATTTCTCCGAAAAATACGGAAAACGCCCTTTGTGAAAAGCAGCAAGAGCCAAATTATATCACTGTACAGACTATTCAAGGTGATACCATTCACAGTTTATTTGCACTTCATCCTGCAAAAGTACCCATGACCTTTCCTGAACGTTTACAACTTTTTTATGAATTGAATCCGCATTTACAATTACAGGCTCTTGTTCCTGGTGAAAATATTAAGCTTCCGCTGTCATTTGAATTTGAAAACAAATGTGGAAAATGAAAAGTTAGCGTTTCTTCCTTGTCCTTATTTTCTTACACTGCTAAAATAAATGTCAGTGACGGTCGAAAGTATGGCCCGAAAAGGAGAGAAAGTTAATGAGTGAAATTTGTCACCGTACAAATACACGTCCCGTGCGTGTCGGTAACTTAACAATAGGTGGTAGTAATGAATTATTCATTCAAAGTATGTGTACAACAAAAACACATGATGTCGAAGCAACAGTAGCGGAAATTCTTCGTCTTGAGGAAGCAGGCTGTCAAATTGTTCGTGTCGCAGTACCAGATGAGCGAGCAGCTGATGCGATTGCAGAAATTAAAAAACGTATCCATATTCCATTAGTAGCTGATATTCACTTTGACTATAAATTAGCATTAAAAGCAATTGAAAATGGTATTGATAAAGTTCGTATTAACCCAGGTAATATTGGGCGCAAGGAAAAAGTAGAGGCTGTTGTTAATGCAGCAAAGGCTAAAGGTATTCCAATCCGTATTGGGGTAAACGCTGGTTCATTAGAGCGTCATATTTTAGAAAAATACGGTTACCCTACTGCAGACGGTATGGTAGAATCTGCCCTCCACCATATTAAAATTTTGGAGGACTTGGACTTTCACGATATTATCGTATCCATGAAGGCATCAGACGTAAATCTAGCGATTGAAGCCTATGAAAAAGCGGCTAAAGCCTTTGATTATCCTTTACACTTAGGAATTACTGAATCAGGTACATTATTTGCTGGTACAGTAAAATCAGCAGCTGGCCTTGGTGCAATTCTATCAAAAGGTATTGGTAATACATTACGTATATCACTATCAGCAGACCCTGTTGAAGAAATAAAAGTAGCACGTGAGCTATTAAAATCATTTGGTCTTGCTTCTAATATGGCAACCCTTATTTCTTGTCCAACATGTGGTCGTATCGAAATTGATTTAATTTCAATTGCCAATGAAGTAGAAGAATATATTTCTAAACTTAATGTACCGTTAAAAGTAGCTGTTCTTGGTTGTGCGGTTAACGGTCCTGGTGAAGCACGCGAAGCCGACATCGGTATTGCTGGTGCTCGTGGTGAAGGTTTACTATTTATGAAGGGCAAAACAGTTCGTAAAGTGCCTGAAGAAACAATGGTAGAAGAGTTGAAAAAGGAAATCGATAAATTAGCAGCTGAAATGGTAGAAAAACGCGCGGCTGAAGAAGCAGAAAAAGCGAACGCCTAAGGAGGTGCTAGCATGAAAAAGCCCCGTTTCGGTATTGATATCGATGGAACAGTGACATGTCCTAGTACACTCATCCCACATATCAATAAACAATACAATGTAAATATTACACTCGACGATGTGTGCGAATATGATTTTTTATCAGCATTTCCCCACCCTGTTGATCGTGTAGCATTTAATACATGGTTTAAAGAAAATGAGCCATTTATGTATGAAGTATCTGAAGCAGCTAAAGATGCGAAACATATTTTAAATACGTGGAAAGAAAACTACGAACTTTATTACATCTCTGCACGTGGTGAGAATGTATCAGATGTTACGGTAAATTGGTTTAATTCACAGTCTATTCCGTACGATCATATCGAGCTCATTGGTAGTCACGATAAGGTTTCTGTAGCAAAAAAACATGGTGTTGAGGCATTCTTTGAGGATAAGCATGATAATGCAGTTATGCTTGCGGAGGAATTAAAAATACCGGTCGTATTATTTGACACTCCGTATAATCGTCTTGCTATTCCGGACAATGTCGTACGAGTTTATAACTGGCAAGAAGCCCACCAATTTATCACTAACTATTTTAAATAAATCAATTATGCCTCGGCATAATTGCGTCCGGAATCGGCTTTGTGCTTAGGCCTGCACGATGCAGGTCAGTTAGCCGTTATCGCATGGATGCGATGATTTTAGGCTAACATCCTATAAGCACTCCTTTCCGATTTCCGTGACATCCGCCGGAGGCTTTGGGCCAACAAGATGTTGGTCACTCAGTCGTTGCCACAGGACGTGGCGTTCTTAGACTGAGTTCCTCTTTTTCAGCGGATGTTTGTACACCCGAAAAATAACTTAAACCTGCATTCATCTCACGCCCTATAGATGTGGGAGACTTTTGCTGAAATAAGTTAAGGGAGTCGTGTTCATGTATTGAACACGACTCTTCTTCTTTTATACATCAAGTATCCCTCGTAACCAACGCTCCACAAAATTTTCAAAGGTAATGCCATAATTTTCATAAACAGCATGGTATACGAAATAAGTTCCTAATCGCTCAAGTAATTCATCATTAATCTTCACCACAAACCGCTCCTTTTCTTCGGTGAATTTACTAAATTTTCAGATACTCAAACTTACAATTTCTTGAACATTCTAGTGGAGGTCGCATCGTTGCAAAACCGTCACAATCTGCCGCCTTCATGCCCTTTCTTCATAGTTTTTTTTTCGTTAATATAGTAGTAACAACTTGCAATACTGGAGGGACTACTTGTGAGATGGATGACAAAGGTAGCTTGTATAACATGTCTTTGCGCGCTGCTAGCTGGCTGTGGTGATCGATTATCTGAAATTAAAGAAGCGGTTTCAGGCATAAATTCAGCAGCAGAAACTGCAGCCAGTGCAGTTGGTCGTGATGTACATGCTATACGAGCAATTGCCATTAACTATAAAGATACATCTTTTACGGTTAATGACCTGTTTAAAACTATTTTACGTGACGTACGCTGGGATTATGACGATGAAAAAAGAGAGCTTCATGTGAGAGGTACATGGCAAGCACCACTATTTTCTGAGCAGCAGTGGGATGATACAATAAAAAAACAACTAGCAGAAACAGGTGTAGTAAAGGTTACGTGCACTTTTGAGAACAATAAAATTGATAGCGCTCTCACAAATGTAACACTTATTTTTAATAACGAAACGATTCTAGAAATGACTGGCGAAGATGCACTTCATCACATATATGATACATTTTTACAAAAACAAACTCCGTAGCTTTTAATCAAGGCAATTTTCTCAAAGATTGTTACTGTTTTTAAAAAAAGGCAGATTTAATCTACAAAACGTGTAGATTAAATTCTGTCTTTTTGTTTTGATATTTCGTGAATCGAAAATTTAACTAAAGCTCCCCGTTTATCAAGTTAGAACAGTTCCCTAAGACGGTTAATGGAATGTCTTCCGTATACAATAGTTCACAACGTTTACGATTGGGCTATATCTGTTTGGAAAAATGACTACATCGGCTGAACCGCCTGTTTTTGTTTAATTGTTAGCGTCATCGTCTCGTTGCAGCTCCTTCTAGGCTGTTACTCTTTATGATAATGCCGTGGCTGAAGCTACGTTTAAAGTATTTAAAACAGAATTCGCTAATGGAGCTCATTTCACTTCTCTTGAACAGCTCGCTCTTGAACTTGATGATTATGTTCATTGGTTCAATAACATTCGAATTCACGGAACTCTAGGCTATTTAACACCAGTGGAATTCAAGAAACAGCCCTTATAATTTTTGTCCAGTTTAGTGTTGACATACCACTCTCTTAACACCCCAGCGGCGATACTGATTACAGAGTAATTAAATATATTAAAGAATTTCTCGTTAAATAAAAGAACCCTGTAGCTTTTCGCAAATTTGAAGTGACCCCTAAAAGTTAGACACGGTTATTCATTAGGCAGCTTGGGTAAAACGAGTTCGGTATTGCACCGGACTCGTTTTTAATTTTGCC
>NZ_JBNNVG010000026.1:0-81606 GCF_050280425.1 Lysinibacillus sp. NPDC093190
ATATCAACAACCGACCAAGAAAATGTCTTGGTTGGAAAACTGCAAACGAGGCTTTTAATGAGCAATTGTTGCACTTAATTTGACAAATCATCATTTTAAAAGATTAATAGAATCTTGATATAATTTATGAAAACTCCAAATACAAATTTCTTTAGGGAATAAAGCATTTTCATTACAAACAGATAATCTGTATCTGTCGTCTATTTCATACTGTTTAAAATTAAAGATATCGTTATTATGACTATTAGTAAATATAATTTCGTTTTCATTAATTTCAAAAGAAATTGATTTTAAAGGGATAGAAAGACCTTCCCCAACAGCTTTAATATAACTTTCTTTCAATGTCCATAAGTTGAAAAATAAAGTATTTCTATCATTTTCACTTAGATCTATTAATGTATTAAATTCACTTGCAGAAAGGGATTCTTTAATAGTGCTAACATTGTATGGTCTAATTTCTTCAATATCAATTCCAACTAAACAATTGCTAACTGCACATACTACCCAATCACCTGAATGTGAAATGTTAAATTCTATTGAAGAGTTTTTTAACAAAGGTTTTCCATAATTATTAAATTCAAATTGAATGTCTTTATTTTGGAACAATCCTTTCTTAACAAGAATCACACGTATTAATAATTCAGCAGTCAGCGAGCGTAGGTAGTCTTCTTTTTTTCTATAAAAATTAATTTTATTTCTTTTTTCATCAGAAATAAGTTCTATTAACTCACTTAATGAATGTTCTGATTTTATGCTACCTATATTTACTCCGAATATTTCCATGTTACCTCCCACTTTTCATTCCCTATTGTTTTTTCAAAGTTCAGTTAAATAATTTTAAAATAATTTACTTTTAGACAAGTACGACAGAGCTAAAAAAACCTTAACATTTATTCTTTGGATTTTTTTAGACTATTATGACTATTTTTTATCGTTTATACAATTGTTCAAAATAATACATTTGCATTTTGATTTCAAAATTATTGTGTGTCAATTATTTTCGGATTCAGACGGTTTATCACCTTTTTTTCCATTATAAAGAACTTTGTGTTTACAAAAAAGAGGTTTTGAATATTTATCCTACTTTTAACACTTATTCGAAATCAATATAGTCCTAATGGTAGCAAATATTTATATAGGTATTTTCACATAAAATTCAGAAAAATTTATTTCCAATAAGAGACAAATATGGTAGAGTTAAAAAAGATTGTTAATGTAATTATTTGCGATATTACCTTTTGTTTTCCAAAAAAGTGTTTTGCAGGAGGTTAAAATGTGTGTTAATAAAGAAAAACATGTTGTAGTTGGTACTGGGCCACTTGGGCTTGCAGTAATGAGAGAGCTTCTAATTAGGGAGAAAGAGGTCATAATGGTTAACCAAAACAGTTCCATCGAACTTCCTAAGAACGTAAGTTTAATCCATGCGAATGTTTCAAATTTTGAAGAGTCAGCTAATGCATTTAAGGGAGCAACAATTGTATATCATTGTGCCAAACCTGATTATACTAAGTGGCCAGAACAATTTCCGAATTTAAACAAAGGGATTATTTATGGAACAAGTCAAGCAGGGGCTAAATTGATTTATGCAGATAACCTTTTTATGTATGGTTCTTCTAAACAGCCGTACAATGAATCATCATTAAATCTTGCGAGCGATCGGAAGGGGTTAGTTAGAGCTCAAATGGCTGAAGAAGTATTGGAAGCTCATCATAGTGGTAAGATACGGGCCGCTATTGGAAGAGGACCTGATTTTTATGGTCCAAATGTTTTACATTCAATCCTAGGTGAAAGGGTATTTAAGTCTGCGTTACAAGGAAAAGCAGCTAAAGTAATTGGGTGTATAGATGTTCCTCATACACATATTTATATAAATGATTTTGCCAGAGGACTTGTAACTTTAGCAGAGAATGAAGAATCTCTTGGAGAAATATGGCACATCCCAAGTGATACTACGGTCACTACTAGAGAACTGATTCAACTAGTTTATAAAGAATTACAGAAAACATCTAAAGTACAATGTGCTCCGAAACAAATATTTCAATTAATGGCATTATTTAATCCTTATATGCGTGAAATGAAAGAGATTTATTATGTTTATAATCAACCATATATCGTTGACCATAGCAAGTATGAGTGTACATTTGGTCTAGAGGTTACACCGCATGCAAAAGCTATAAAAGATACGTTAGATTGGTATCGAAATAGCCTTTACTAAGAAAGTAATTCACGTAAGACTTATCTAATTCTGTGAGGTTTTAATATACATTCTTCATTCGTGGTTAAGGAAAGTACAAAGAAACAATACATTGCTACTTTAAACACAAGATAAAAAGTCTTCTATTCAAAAACATGAGGACTATTATAAATAAAACTACTATAAGCGAGGGAATATGATGACATTAAAAGATAATTTAGCAGAACCAATTGCGGTGATAGGTATTGGATGCCGTTTCCCAGGAGGGGTAAACTCACCAGAATCTTTCTGGGAATTATTAAGTAATGAAGTGGACGCTATAACTGAAATTCCAAGTGATAGATGGAGCATATCAAACTTCTATAGTTCTAATAAAGTAAACCAAGGGAAATCAAATTCTATGTGGGGTGGATTTTTAGACAATGTAGATCAATTTGATGCCTCTTTCTTTGGTATATCTCCTAGGGAAGCAGCTTTATTAGATCCACAACAACGTTTGCTTCTAGAAGTTTGTTGGGAGGCCATGGAAAATTCAGGTCAAATGCAGGAACGTTTAGCAGGTACAAATGTGGGCGTTTTCATGGGTGCTTTCACTTTAGATTATAAATTATTGCAATTTTCGGAATCTAACAGACATTTGGTAGATGCACACTCAGCTACAGGGGCGATGATGACGTTATTGGCAAACCGAATTTCTTACACATATGATTTCCGTGGGCCAAGTATTACGGTTGATACAGCGTGTTCTTCATCTCTTGTAGCGTTACATTTAGCTTGTCAAAGTATAAGGAATGGAGAAAGTACAATGGCATTCGCGGGCGGTGTCAATGTAATGATTAAGCCAGAATATTTTATTGCTGAATCCAAAGCAGGGATGTTGTCAGCTGACGGGCGATCTAAAGCATTTGATTCTTCTGCAAATGGTTATGTACGTGGCGAAGGAGCAGGAGTTGTATTATTAAAACCACTTTCTCAAGCAATTCAGGATAATGACCCTATCCATGCAATTATTAGAGGTAGTGGGGTTAATCAAGATGGTAATTCCCAAGGTATTACAGTACCAAGAGCGGAAGCACAAAAGCAATTATTATGTGACGTTTATGAAAAGAGTGGTATTAAACCTAATCAGGTACAGTACGTAGAAGCTCATGGAACAGGAACACCGGTTGGAGATCCTATAGAAGCTAATTCATTAGGAAGTATTTTGGGAGCTGATAGAGTTCCTGGGGACAAATGTTATATCGGATCAGTTAAGACTAACATTGGGCATACGGAAGCTGCAGCTGGTGTAGCGGGACTAATTAAAACAATTCTGTGTTTGAAGAACCGTCAAATACCAGCTCATCTTCACCTTAAGAATGCCAACCCTGATATCGATTTTGAAAAGCTTAATATTAAAGTTCCAACAAAATTAACTGCTTGGCCAGAAACTGAGGACGTAGCAATTGCTAGTGTTAATTCATTTGGATTCGGTGGAACAAACGCCCATGTGGTATTACAAGAATATGTACCTAATGAGACTATTCAGGACATAGAAAAAACTGAGGATATCCAAACGATAGTTTTATCTGCACGGAATACTCAGGCATTAAAAGACTATGCTAAAGATTTCAAAAGAGCTATTTCTGATAATAAATACTCATTACGTGATATTGGGTATAACGCTATTACAAGACGTAGCCATCATAGTCATCGATTAGCTATTACTACAAATACTGTGGATGAATTAATTGAGAAATTAGATGTATTCCTGGAAGATGGTAAAGAAGCTGGTATTGTCTCAGGAGTCGCTGATAATAAAAAATCGCCTTTAAGTTTAGTATTCACTGGAATGGGTCCTCAATGGTGGGCAATGGGTAGAGAACTTCTTCAAAAAGATGATGTGTTCCGTAAAGCCGTAGAGCAATGCGATGAAATATTTAAACGTCTTTCAGGATGGTCAATAATTGATGCTATGCTAGCTGATGAACTATCATCCAAAATGGAGGAAACTGAAGTTGCACAGCCAGCTAATTTTATGCTACAAGTTGGTTTGGCTGAGTTATGGAAATCTTGGGGGATAACACCTGATGCTATTGTAGGACATAGTGCTGGAGAAGTTGCAGCAGCTTATTGTGCTGGTGTTTACAGTTTAGAAGATGCAGTGAAGGTAATATACCACCGAAGTAATTTACAACAACGTACTACTGGATTAGGTCAGATGGTAGCGGTAGGATTATCTTTTGAAGAAGCTAGAATTGAAATTCTAGATCTTGATTATATATCTATAGCTGCTATTAATAGTCCTAATGCTGTAACGCTTGCAGGGGCTCCTGAATCCCTTGATATACTTATTGAGTCACTAGAAAAGAAAAAAATATTTTATAAATACCTAAATGTTAAAGTTCCATATCATAGTCATTATATGGATCCTCTAAAAGAAGATATTTTAAATGCTCTTAAAGATATTAAAGTTAATAGTCCACACACTCCAATCTTTTCTACTGTAACTGGCAAGTTAATGAGTAATGACGATTTTAACGCCTACTATTGGTGGAGAAACGTAAGAGATTCAGTGCTTTTTGCAGCGGCAGCGAATAACATGATTGAAGATGGTCTCTATAATTTTATAGAAGTAGGCCCACATCCTGTTCTAGCTAATTCTATTTCAGAATGCTTGTCACTTAATAACGTTCAAGGATTAATAATCCCTTCTTTACGTCGCAAAGCCGTAGATAAGGAAGTATTATTCGGATCTCTGGGCGCCTTATATACAAAAGGGTATGTTATTAATTGGGATAACATACACAAAAAGGTGGATAATACGATCTGTTTCCCTACTTACCCTTGGCAGAGAGAGCGTTATTGGCAAGAGTCTTTAATATCCGAACAAGAGCGACTGGGAACACATGTACATTCATTACTAGGAAAAAAATTAAATACACCTGAGCCTACTTGGGAAAATGATTTAGATTTGAATCGCCTTCCTTATTTATGCGACCATCAAATTCAGGGAGCATATGTATATCCTGGGGCGGCGTATGTTGAAATGATGTTAGCAGCATCTAAAGAATTATTTGGAGCTACTGGTTTCATCTGTGGTGAAAGCGTTAAGTTTAATAAGGCCTTGTTTTTAACATTAGGAGAGTCTGTAAAATTAAGACTGGTTTATTCAGTGGAAAACTCAACTGTTTCTATTTATAGTCAGCCTACGGGAGTAAGTCAGGACTGGACTTTACATGCTGAAGGGCAGATAAGACCGAACGTTAGTCTTAAATCTCAAAACAAAGAACTTTTAGTCTTAAAAGAACGTTGTACTTTACAACTTTCCCAGGAACAATGTTATTTGCAATTCCGTAAATTCGGCCTTGAGTATGGGGAAACTTTCCAGGGTATTGAGACACTATGGCAAGGTGAACAAGAAGCATTGGCGAAGATAAGTTTACACGAAATAATTGGAGCTCAATTGGATAAGTATGAAATACATCCTTCTATCTTGGATTTATGTTTCCAAGTACTTGCTGCTGCATTGCCTTTCCAAGAGGACGAAGAGAATACGACAGTTTATATGCCTGTTGGTGTAACAAAGGGAGCTCTACACCAAAAAGTTCGCTTAGATACAGATTTGTGGATTCATGCTTCTATTTTGAACAAAACAGAAACATCATTAGAGGGAGATATACACCTTTTTGATTCTGAAGGAAATATCGTCATGGAAATTTTAGGATGTAACGCAGTTTCATTAAAGGATAATACATCATCTAGCAAATCTTCTGGAACGCAAGATATATATGAATTGCAATGGCATACTCAAGTAAGAAAAGAAGCTAATGAATATTCTCCTGTAAAAAATGTTTCTGACAAAGGGTATTGGATAATTTTTGAAGACGAAAAAAAAATAGGACATTCTGTTGCTGAAAAGCTAATTAAGGCAGGAGAACGCTGTTATTCCGTGCACCCAGGGGTTAAATACGAAAAAACAAATAATATATTTACTATAAACCCTTCTAATTCTGAAGATTTCGTTATATTAATGGATGATATACTTTCTGATTCTACTCAATGTCGAGGAATTATTTATGGTTGGGCACTCGATAATAAAGTAACAGATATTTTAAACACAAATGGCTTGAATAGAGTTGAAGAATTGGGTTGTGTTGGTTTGCTTCACCTTGTTCAATCTATTATTCACAAGCAGCTTCCAGATAATGTTCGATTATGGGTTGCAACAACTGGAGCACAGCAAGTAGGTACGGAAATTGGTTTGAATAATGTAGCTCAATCAGCTGTATGGGGGCTAGCAAAAGCAATTGGGCATCAGGAACACATGAATTTATGGGGAGGAATTATTGATTTAGATGATTCCTTGTCAGTTGAGAAAAATAGTAATCTCTTATTTGAAGAGATTTGGAATACAGATGGAGAAGATCATGTTGCCTTTAGACAAGGGGAACGTTTTGTTGTTCGTTTAGAAGAGGATATTCAACTTAATAAGTCACTTCCAATTGTATTCAGACCAGATGCAAGTTACTTAATTACTGGTGGTTTTGGTGGTTTAGGGTTATTAACGGCTCGTTGGATGATTAAAAAAGGAGCTAGACATTTAATTTTAATGGGCCGTGGAAAATTCCACAATCGTGTAGATTGGGATAAAGTAGATATAGATAGTGTAGAAGGGAAGCGTATTATAGCTATAAAAGAGCTAGAGGCGATGGGAGCTACTATCCATATAGCTACTGCCGATGTATGTAATAAGAACGAAATAGAGAAATCTCTGCTTCAATATTCTGAGGCTGGGTGGCCAGAAATCCGTGGAGTAATCCATACAGCCGGGGTAGCTCGACCACAATTATTATATCAAATGAATCAGCAAGAATTTACCGATGTTCTTCGTCCAAAAATGATTGGCGGATGGAACTTGCATGAACATTTTGAAAACCAATCACTAGATTTCTTTGTTCTATTTTCATCAATTGCATCTGTTGTAGTTATGAGTGGACAAGCTAATTATTCAGCGGGCAATGCATTTTTAGATGGATTGGCACAATATCGAAGATCTCGAGGAATGCACGGATTAAGTATTAACTGGGGGCCATGGCTAGAATCTGGGATGGCTACACAGCTGGATTTGCTAAATTACTTTGATAATCGCGGTTTATATTCGATGACAAATGATCAAGGGCTTGAGGCACTTAACCAATTATTATGTCAGAATAGAGCACAATTCAGTGTAGTAGGAGCAGATTGGCCAAAAGTAGCCGATAAAAACTATCCTCTTGGAAATGTACCTCCTATCATTGCCGAACTTGTTAATAAACATAGAGAATTACAAAGTCAAACGGATAACTTAGAAGATAATTCTCTAGACTTTTTGAATAGTTTATTACAATTAAAGGATCGTAAAGAACAGCTATCACAACTTGAAGCACACATTATGGAATTGTCTTGTGCCGTGTTGCGTTTAAATCGTACACAGATAGAAGTAAATGTACCACTTAACTCTTTTGGTTTAGATTCCATGATGGCAATGGAGTTGAAAAATACAATTGAAGCAAGTCTTCAGGTTACTATTGCTGTTGTAGATTTATTACGTGGGGTAACTTCACAAGAGCTATCAATAAATATTATGGAAATGCTGGATAAAAAGCACAACTTAATCCAAGATGATGAAGTAGGACAGATTATTTCGGATTTAGGAGAACTTTCAGAAGACAAAATAAAGGATATTATTAGTTTAGTTGCAGCCGGGAGGGATCAATTTGAATAAGTATCTTGATCAGATTGGAACTCTTACAGATGAACAGAAAGCTTTGCTGGTAAATCAACTTAAGTCAAAGTTAATTGGCCGAGAAATCACTAATACTGAAAATCATACATTATCTTTTCCTCAGAAAAGATTATGGTTTTTAAGTCAATTAGATCCTGAAAGCTCTGCTTACAATATTCCTTCTGCTTTTCTGTTATTAGGAGAGCTAGATATTGATGTTTTGCAGGCTTGTTTCGAAGAAGTGGCTAACAGACACGAAACACTTCGTACAAGTATTGTTGAAGATATAGACGGTGAACCTATAAGAAAAATAATGTCCGAATCTTCAGTGATGATGGAATTTATAGATTTAAGAGAATTACCTAAAGGCGTACAGCGTCAAGAGCGAAGTAGAATCGTCAATGAGGAAATTCGAAAACCATTTAATTTAAAAAATGACTCTTCTTTATGGAGAGTCGTTCTTCTTCAATTGAATGATGATGAACACTACCTAGTAGTAACAATGCATCATATTATCTTTGACGGGTGGTCTGTTACGGTATTATTACAAGAGCTTAGTGAGTTATATGGAGCTTTTATCAACAACACACCTTCTAAATTAAAGAATCTTACAACGCAATATTCTGACTACGTGTCATGGCAACAGAAGCATTTGACTGACGAACTTTTTGAAGATCAGCTAACATATTGGAAAAAAGCCCTCGTAGGCTCTCCGCCTGTTTTAGAACTACCAACGACATACTTACGTCCAGCAATACAAACTTTTAAGGGATCTTCATATGTTTTTGAGTTATCAAAAGCAACAAGTGATAATTTGAAAAAATTATGTAATTCTGAAGAGTCGACAGCTTTTATGGCAATGCTTACAGTGTTTTATACCTTGTTATATCGTTACACTGGACAAGATGACATTATTGTTGGTGTTCCTATCTCAGGAAGAAACCAAAATGAATTCCAAAAGTTAATAGGTGTATTTGTAAATACATTGCCTCTTCGTGTAAGGTTGTCTAGGAATTTAAGCTTTAAGAATTTACTTAAGCAGGTGAAGGAAGCTTCTTTAGAAGCTTTCTCTCACCAAGATGTTCCTTTTGAGACTATTGTTCAGAATGTAGCTCCTGAAAGAAGCTCAAGTCTTAATCCGCTTTTTCAGGTTTTATTCACATATCAAAATGCGGTTCCAAACTATCGACTTAATAATGTATTGATGAATTATCAACCTATAGATGGTGGTACAGCAAAGTTCGATTTGTCTCTTGATATTTTAGATGGCGGAGATATTTATCCACAGAAGTGCATTTTGGAGTATAATACCGATCTTTTTGATAGTACCTTCATTAACAGAATGGCAGGGCACTTTCAGATTCTACTAGAACAAATTCTGTCTGAACCTGATAAGCCTATTGGTGAAATAAATTATTTGACAACCGAAGAATTGAATCAATTAAAGCTATGGAATGGAAATATAATTGATTTCCCTAAAGATGAAAACGTATGTACATGGTTTGAAAAACAAGTTGAGAGAAATCCAGATGCAATAGCCATCGTTTTCAGTGATGAATCTATGACCTATAGGGAGCTTAATGTAAAAGCTAATCGACTTGCATCTTTGATTTTGAAACAAAAGGAAGTGGAGGATTCAATTATTGGGATATGTTTGCCTAAATCAATGGATTTAGTTATATCCGTTTTAGGGGTATTAAAAACAGGCCTAGCTTATCTACCAATGGATTCTTCATATCCAAGCGATCGACTATATTACATGCTCAAAGATTCCAAGGTAGCTACTATTATCACTAATCAAGTACTTAATAGTTCACTCCTAGCTGAATCGAGCCTAAATACTATTGTTGTTGACGATACTCAGATAAAAGAGAAGTTAAATCAAGAAAGTTCTACAAATAAGCCAATTAAGATCACTCCGGATAGTTTGGCTTATATCATCTACACATCCGGTTCTACAGGTCTTCCGAAAGGGACTATGGTTAGCCACAATAATTTGGTGCACACTTTTAATGGCTGGGAACATGAATATCAGTTAATTAATAATACTTCAGCCCATTTACAAATGGCCAGCTTTTCATTTGACGTATGCGTTGGTGACATTGTTCGTGCGCTATGCTCTGGCTCAAAATTAGTGCTATGTCCAGAAGAAGTTTTATTAGACCCAGAACAACTATATCAACTTTTACTTAATGAAAAAATTGATTGTGCGGAGTTCGTCCCTGCAATTATTCGCAGTTTATTACAGTACTTAGAAGATAGTCAACAAAAATTAGATTTTATGAAGTTAGTCATTGTCGGCTCAGATAGCTGGAAAATAGAGGAGTATCAGAAACTTTGTAATTATTGTGGGGAACAAACAAGGGTTATTAACTCTTACGGCCTAACAGAAGCAACAATTGATAGTTCTTACTTCGAGTGTGTTAATAATCAATTAGAATCCAACGATTCATTGCCTATCGGTAAACCATTTCCTAATACCCAGCTACTGATCTTAGATGAATACCGTCAGGTAGTTCCAGTTGGCATTCCAGGTGAATTATACATCTCAGGTGATGGAGTTGCTCAAGGCTATCTTTATAGAAAAGAGCTAACTTCTGAAAGATTTATATTATTACCTGATGAATCAGAAACTATGAAGAGGGCATATAAAACAGGTGACTTAGCTAAATATTTACCAGATGGGAATATTGAATTAATTGGACGTTCAGACTTTCAAATAAAGATACGTGGATACCGAATCGAATTAAATGAAATTGAAAACAATATACTCCAGTATCCAGGGATTTCTCAAAGTATTGTAGTTGTCAGAACCGGTAAGTCCGAATTACAGAGCCTAGTAGCTTATATAATTTGTCAGAGAAATAGTGCTGTTTCTATTCGAGATTTGAAAAGTTATTTAAATACGAAACTACCCGATTATATGGTTCCGTCCTATATTGTTTTGCTAGACGCATTTCCATTAACCAATAATGGCAAGGTTGACCGAAAGCAACTACCAGAACCAGATATTACTGAATGGAATATGCTTAATGAATACACACCAGCCCGAACGCTTACAGAAGAAATCTTGGTGGATATATGGAAAGAAGTATTTGGTGTTTCTAGAATTAGTGTGAATGATGATTTTTTCCAAATAGGGGGATACTCTTTACTTGCCATGAAAATAACGGCTCAAGTAAGGAAGATTTTTAAGATTGAATTCTCGTTGCAAACTTTATTCAACTTTACAACTATTTCAAGATTGGCTATTGAAATTGATAACCTCAAAGGGGAAAATCAAGATAATTTTGATGATAAGCAGCTACTTCCAGTTATTACACCTAATCTACAAGACAGATATGAGCCATTCCCACTTACTGATATCCAACAAGCATACTGGATTGGACGTAATGATGTATACGAATTAGGTAATGTGGCTACACATAGTTATGATGAATATGAAGCACAATATTTAGATATTAATAAGTTCGAGAAGGCATGGAACTATTTAATAAAAAGACATGATATGTTAAGAACCGTAATAACACCAGATGGCAAACAACAAGTCTATCGAAAAGTACCATATTATCCAATTACAATAATGGATTTACGAGGGAAAAATCCTGATGAAGTAGAAAGTGCAGTTAAAGCTACAAGGGAAGAATTATCCCATCAAATACTAGATATTTATAAGTGGCCAGTGTTTGATATAAGAATTACTCTACTTGAGGATCAAAAATCACTTATCCATTTTAGTTCAGATGCATTAATGTGGGATGTATGGAGCTTTGTTATTTTAATGAGGGAGCTAGTAACAATTTATCAAGGAAAAGAAAATGAGCTAGCACCATTGGAAATTTCTTTTAGAGACTACGTTATGGCAATTGAAGAATTCAAAAAAACAGATAAGTATAATAATGCTCTTGATTATTGGAAAAAACGTGTTGATTCTTTACCTATGGCACCAGAGCTTCCTCTATCAAAAAGTCCGAAGGAATTAAGAAATCCACAATTTGTACGTCTTCATGAGAGTTTAGATTTTCAGTCATGGAATAGATTGAAATCAAAAGCAATGAAAACGGGAATTACTACCACAGGTATTTTGTTAGCTGCATTTACAGAGGTCCTTAATTATTGGAGTAATAGCCCTGATTTTTCACTTAATCTAACATTCTTAAATCGAAATGCTGCACATCCTCAAGTAAATGATATTGTAGGAGAGTTTACATCAGTTAATTTATTGGCAGTATCGAATTCGAATGAATGCTCATTTATTGAGCGTGCAAGGAAAATCCAAGCTGATTTATGGAGTGACCTTGAAAATCATTATATAAGTGGTGTTCAAGTGCTTCGTGAAATGACAGCGAAAAAAGGAGGCGCCTTTGAAGCAAAGATGCCTGTTGTCTTTACCAGTGCGTTGGTTGTTCCAATACCGGAGGAAAAAGATGTCCCGTTCCCTATTAAACCTGTGAATGTAAATGGTGTTACACAAACTTCACAAGTATGGCTAGATTGCGGTGTATGGGAGGATCGTAACGGACTTTATTGTAATTGGGATGTAGTTGAAGAAATTTATCCCCCAGGCTTTATTCGTAGTATGTTTTCAACATTTTGGTCGTTAGTTACTCGGCTTGCGAATGAGGAAAAGGTTTGGAATCAGCAAGTTATTCCATTAATTCCTCTAGAACAAATTAAACTAAGAAATGAAATTATTTTGAATGAAAACATTGAGTCGGCGGATCTTTTACATTCACTGTTTAATCAGAAAGCGAAGAGTCAACCTGATTCTCCTGCAATTATCAGCAGACATAAAACAATGACATATGATGAAGTTTATAAATGTTCCAATAAAATAGGTAGATTTTTAAAGTATAAAGGAACCCAGCCAAATCAATTAGTAGCTATCTTAATGGAAAAAGGGTGGGAACAAGTTGTCGGTGTACTTGGTATTTTACAATCTGGTTCAGCGTACTTACCGATTGATCCAGCACTTCCGAATGAACGTATCCTATATCTACTTCGTTCTACGGGTGTAAAAATAATTCTTACCCAATCAGGAATGAATTCTCAAATAGAATTACCAGAAGAGATATCTATGTACGAAGTAAATGAGCAATTTTTGTCAGATTGGTCTGACGAACCGCTTCCATTTGTTCAAAGTCCCGATGATTTAGCCTATGTAATATTTACTTCTGGTTCCACAGGTGATCCAAAAGGAGTGATGATTAATCATTCCGGTGCAGTAAATACCATTATTGATATAAACAGCAAGTTTAATGTAACGGAGAAAGATCGTGTGATTGCACTATCAGCCTTACATTTTGACCTATCAGTTTACGATATATTCGGAAGTCTTGCCGCAGGTGCTAGTATTGTTTTACCTGATGCAGATGAAGGGCTTAATCCAAAGCATTTGGAATGGCTTTTGAGCACTGAGAAAGTTACAGTGTGGAATTCAGTTCCTGCTTTAATGGAGATGTTTATGAATCATTTATCACTGAAAAATGGATATGCTAACAACCTTAGACTAGTTATGCTAAGCGGAGATTGGATAGCAGTTTCGTTGCCAGAACTTATTCGTTCGTATTCATCTACAGAATTAATTATAAGTTTAGGAGGTGCAACTGAGGCTTCTATTTGGTCTATTTTCTACCCTATTGAAAATTTGCAACCTAGTAGTAAAAGTGTACCCTACGGAAAAGCGCTTTCTAAACAAACAATGCTTGTCTTAAATGAGTCACTAGAACCTTGCCCTGATTGGGTTACAGGACAAATTTATATAGGTGGTATAGGATTGTCTACTGGATATTGGAAAGACCAAATCCGAACAAATGAGAGTTTTATATATCATCCTAAGACGAAAGAACGTTTATACCGAACAGGAGATTTGGGTAGGTATTTCCCAGATGGCAACATTGAATTTATAGGTAGAGAAGACTTTCAAATAAAAATTAATGGATATCGTATTGAAATAGGTGAAATTGAATATATGTTACTTCAACATCCTGCGATAAAAGATGTAGTTGTTACTGTTGCTGACGAAGGAGCAACTAAAAGACTTATGGCTTTTTATATACAGGCTCATGGAGAAACTGTCAAGAGTAGAAATTTACGAACATTTCTTATCCAAAAATTACCCGAATATATGATTCCAAAAAATTATATAAAAGTTGATAATTTCCCTTTAACTTCAAATATGAAAGTAGATCGTCAACTTCTAATAAAAAATGTAGATGTAGAGAGTTTAACAATTAATTGTTACGAAAAACCTCGGACTGTAGTAGAAAAAAAAATAGCTGAAATATGGTCTAATTTACTTGTATTGGATAAAATAGGGGTGCATGATAATTTTTATGAACTTGGAGGAGATTCTTTGCAATCAATAAAAATGATTGCGGAAATCCGAGATACTTATCAAATCAATTTCCCTTTAAGGGCGTTATTACAAACCAGTACAATTGAAGAGATGGCCATTTATATTGAAGAGCAATTGGAAATAGAAAATAATTTGGTTAAAGCAAGGTCATCTGAAGGGGATGTTAAAAATGAATCAGTTAACTCTCATTAAGTACAATCCATGGGTAGTTACTTTTAAAGCTGTAAAGGCACCACGTCTACGCCTTTTTTGCTTCCCTTTTGCTGGGGGGAATGCCCTGACATATAAAGATTGGGGTGACTATTTACCTGAAGATGTTGAGGTATGCTGTATTCAATTACCTGGTAGAGGGAATCGATTGATCGAGAAGCCAATTTCTAATCTTCCTAATCTTTTAGAAGCACTTGAAGAAGCATTTTTGCCATTTATTGATGATGTTCCTTTTGTATTTTTTGGACATAGTATGGGCGCATTAATAGCCTTCGAGTTCACCCGTCATTTGGAGAAACGTCATTGTGTTCGTCCAGATTGTTTATTTGTCTCAGCCCACAGGGCACCACATTTACCACGGAAATCTTCAACTTTTTATCATACACTACCAAATAATGAACTTTTAGAAAGGTTAAAAAGTCTAAATGGAACACCAGATTGGTTCTTTAAAGAGCAAGAACTTGTTCAACTCTCTTTACCTATGATAAAAGCTGATTTAGAAATATGTGAATGCTATGTTTATGAACAAGGGCCGTCTCTGAAAATTCCTATCATTGCGTTTGGCGGCACACGAGATAAAGAGGTAAGTGAAGAAAGTATTTTGCAGTGGGAAAAAACTACAAATTCATCCTTTCAAATGTTTTTGTTACCAGGGAATCATTTCTTTTTAAATAGCTCGCAGGATCGTCTTCTTTCTGAGATATATAAATATATTCGTACCATTTAAAGCTGTGTATAAATGGATAATCCCTGTTAGCAGGATTTTCAAGAGCTTCGGAATGTTAGTGTATCAACATTTAAGAGAGTGTGTTTTCAATAGAGGGAAGCACGGATTCTATATGGGTTCTAAATAACTTTTCTATCAAAAAGCGAGGGATATTATTGAGTGATAATGAAAGATATGAACGTTCGATAAAGAGAGTTCGAGCATTGAAGAGTTTTTATATCCACTTATTTGTATATATAATTGTTAATTTAGGATTGATAATTATTAACTTATTCTCTTCACCGGGAAGCTTATGGTTTATTTATACTTTACTAGGGTGGGGAATCGGAATTGTAGCAC
The DNA here is from genome assembly GCF_050280425.1 of Lysinibacillus sp. NPDC093190. NCBI lineage: Bacteria > Bacillati > Bacillota > Bacilli > Caryophanales > Bacillaceae > Lysinibacillus > Lysinibacillus sp. NPDC093190. The sequence continues at coordinate 15,575 of NZ_JBNNVG010000026.1, forward strand.
ATGGTATTTCAGTATTTAGTAGAGGTACGTTTTTGGGGGATGAATGGGAGAAGAGGCAGTTAGAAAAATATATGAATAAAAAATAAATTCACCTTTAATAATAAGTAATTTCGATTTACCTGAGACGTTTCAAAAGCTCAATGTTTTTGAAACGTTTTTTCTCTATTTAGATGAAAGGATTTGTTGAATAGTTATCTCGGTATTTTGGACTGAAACTCCCCTTTCAATTACTTTTTCAGTTGCTCAATTCGAAGTATTAAGTGCTTGATGTATCTAAGAGGCAAAAACTTAAAAATGCAACTTATTAAAGAAAATGAACACCTTATAGTAAATTTAATACATTTCATTTAGATTTTATATTTTATGGAAAATTAAGTGATATTATTATGTGTAGTGGCATGGAGGTCTAGATGAAAATACAGATAAATATCGAAAAGCAATACGATGAAATAGAAGTACACATTTATGCAAATGAATATAACGCTGAAATTGAGCAGTTGATGAAACAATTAAAAAAGAATGAAGTTAATGTCATTGATGGGTATAGAGACAATGAAATTCACATGTTAAAAACAAATGAGATTCACTGTATCTATGCAGAAGGTATAAAAGTCTTTTTTCAAACTGAAGAAGAAGAATTTGACTCAAAGCGGAGAGTTTATGAATTGGAACAATTGCTTGGCGACAAATTTGTACGTGTCAATAAATCAACTCTTGTTAATATTTCTAAAATTACCTCTATACAATTAGGGCCACTTGGATCAACACAACTATTTTTAGAAAATGAGATTTCCGTTGTTGTGAGTCGAAATTATTTAAAAAAACTAAAACAAGCACTCGGTATTGGGGGGAATTAACAATAAAGATTTTACAAAGTGGGATAATTGGACTTCTTATTGGATTAAGCACGTCCTATGTAATAATAACACTGGGTAGTGTTGCTAACCCAGGTAGTTTAATTAGTGGTCAAAATCTATTAAGAGAGCTACTGACTGCAGCAATTATGGGTATTTTAATTGGTAATGCAACACTCATATTTGAAACGGGAATTGTGTCTTTCAATGTCCAATTAACACTTCATTTCTGTTTTGTTACTATCTGTGTGTTCGTCGCAGGACTTGTCGGCTCTTGGTTTGAATTATCAGAATGGCATACCATCTGGCCAGTTTTTTTAATTGAAGCCATCGCCTATATCATTATTTGGATTCTATTATGGCTACTAACAAAGCGTGAAGTAGATGAAATTAATAACTTATTACAAAATAGAAAGAGAGGTTAGTTAAATGGAATTTGTAATTGACGTGAATAATTTAAGTAAGAAATACGGTTCACATGAAGCAGTGAAGGGAATATCGTTTGAGGTAAAGAAGGGTGCATTATTTGCATTTTTAGGGACAAATGGTGCTGGAAAATCTACATCTATTGAAATGTTGTGTACATTGTTGGAAAAAACTTCAGGAGATGTAAAAATTAATGGCGTAACTCTAGGTAGTCGAACAAATAATTATTTAATTCGAAAAGCAATTGGGGTTGTTTTTCAGCAAAGCATTCTGGACACACGTCTAACAGTTGAAGAGAATATCTTACATCGAGGTAACATATATAAATTGACAAAAAAAGAATTACAAGAAAACTGGGGATTTGTAAATCGCTATTTACATTTAGAAGATATTGCGAAGAAAAAATATGGGACATTATCTGGCGGTCAAAAGCGACGTGCTGATATTGCAAGAGCAATTATTCATAAACCAACTATTTTATTTTTAGATGAACCCACAACAGGCCTTGATCCACAAACACGCGTCTTTGTTTGGGATGCAATTAAAAAGCTACAAGAAGAAACGAATATGACGATTTTTTTGACTACTCATTATATGGAAGAAGCTGCTGTAGCAGATGAAATAGTAGTGATGAAGGAAGGGAAAATCGTGTCTAAAGGTACACCAAATACATTAAAAGAGCAATATACATACGATGAATTATTTGTCTTTTTTAATAACGGTGTAGATGGTTCATCATTACTAACGCAAAACAATCTTAATTTTGAAGAGAAAAATGGTGAGTACCGCGTGCGTGTTCAATCTACAATTCATGCACTTGATATTTTGAAAGAAATTCAGACTTTTATCAGCTCATTTGAAGTAAAGAAAGGTTCGATGGACGATGTATTTATTCGTATCAATGAGGAGGTGCCACTGACATGAACACAATGTTGAATTTAGTTAATAGGCATAATAAAGTATTTCGACGTGATCGTATGCTTGTGTTTTTTTCAATCTTATCAGTGATTATTGTGATCATGCTGTATGCGATTTTTATTCAAAAAACACAAGTAGATGCTATTGAACAATTAGTACCAGCATCGGATCAATTGAAAACTATGGTTAATGAATGGATGGTTGCAGGCCTACTCTCCATTATTGCTGTAACTACGACGTTAGCAGCTCTAGGCATTTATATAAAGGACTTAGAGACAAAAGTAATGGCTGATTTTTTAACAACTCCTAATGCACGTGCAAAAATTCAATTAAGCTATGTCATCAATTCCTTGCTTATTGGTTTTGTTTTATCGCTAATTGGGTTAATTGCATGTCAATTATTTATTGTGTTTATGGGCGGATCCTGGTTTTCGTTAGAAAAAATAGTTCAACTCATTGGGATTATTGTACTTGCAGTTACACTAAGTAGTGTTTTTAACCTATTTCTTACTCTGTTAGTCTCAACACAAAATGCTTTTTCAACCTTAAATACAGTTGTAGGTACCGCTATTGGTTTTTTATGCGGAGTGTATGTGCCACTAGGCGCAGTACCTGATTTTGTACAAAAAATAATCATGGTATTCCCGATTAGTCATACTACGGTTTTGTTTAGAGAAGCTTTGATGCGTGATTCTCTTGATAAAGTTTTTGAAGGAGCACCTGAAGCTGGAAATACTTATGAAATTCAGTTTGGTGTTCATTATGAATGGAACGATATGATTTTTTCTCAAATGCATAGTGTAATTTATATTATTGCTTCTATTATTGTTTTTACGCTTATCTCATTATGGCTATATGGCAGAAAAAACAAATAAAGATTTACTCAACTTTCGCACACTAAAATATCAAGGCATTGCTTTGAAACTTGGTTAGGACGACCAACTAGCAGCAAATTCGTTCATAAAAAGAACCAAGTTAGAACCAATTGAAAAGTGCTTTAAATCCTTTGTTATCAAGGATTTGAGGCACTTTTCTTTTTTCATGTTGTTCATTCTTAATGTGGACAGATCAACTTCTTTGAAAAATGTATTTTGTTGCACTTAGCCTCTATTGCGTTATTCACATGCAATTAATGATGTTCTCACTAAACCATTTTTTAATATTATTCATCCTCCATAAAGATTCCTTTGTAAATTAGAATAATTCATATAAAAAATGGAAATGAATATATGTAAAAAGTTGGGGTTGATAGTTATGGAATTTGATAAAGAGAAAGAAGTTTACTGCTACAGCTGTCGTAAAAAAACTGTATTTACACGTAAAGATATGCATAATAAAAGTGGGGTAGATAGTCACTGTAGTGAATGTTCAGGTATTTGGTTTGAATGGCAAAATCGAGCCGTAGAGAGAGAAATGGAAAAGTGGATTGAATATAATAAAGGGCTCGTAAATTAGCAGAATCAAAGATATCAGCTGAATATAAAACAATTTCAAATGCTAAATACGTCAAAATATATATTTATTTCAAGAGTTATATTTTAAGTAAGGGAGTAATCATGTGAAAATTCATTCATCTAAGGATTTAGCTCAATTAAATGATAGTATGAAAATAACTGTTATTGATTTTATTTTTACCAATCCAAATGTCTCAGAATCGAGAAAAAGCTTATAAAAAGAGTTATAATATAATAGGAAGAAACTCAAAATATAGAGAGCTGGATTTTAAAATGAATGAACAATTAGTAGATTGGATTACACGTTTTCAAAAGGAGAAAGATATAGAGGCCCTCGCAAACTTAAAAGACTATTGCTACTATATGATTGAACCTTTAATTGAGGAATTTACGGAGAAATATGGTGAAGATGCTGGGGAGTTATTACGGTTAAAATGGGATAAGCGTTTTTATTTTATTTTTACAAAGTATCAATTAAATGTTGGGCTGCCTTTAGATACTTTCGTTAAAAATACATACCGCTTTTATTTTATGCAAGTTTTAAAAAAGGCTGGCTATTAAATAGTAGGGGAGTGTTTCAAATTTGAACATTGCTCCATAAAAAAATCCTTGTCTCGTATAAAAACGAGACAAGGATTTTAGCGTTTTATCATGCTCTTAGGCGGATGAAGAAAACCACCTACTGATGAAAGTTTCACTTTATTGATACATCATATCTTCTGCAAGGTGGGTAAATACCTCACCGATAATGGAATCTTCGTCATAAACGGAAGAACCTGTATTTTCCTCAGGTTGCGCAAATGGAATTTGAGCGATGATACTTGTCTGAAGCTCATCTGCTAATTTTTCTGCACCACCTTGACCAAATAAATAGTTCTTTTCACCATTTGAGTTTTCAAAGTAAGCCATATTTTCAATAACACCAAGAATCGTGTGGTTCGTATGTTGAGCCATCAGACCTGCACGAGAAGCAACATGAGAAGCTGCAAGATGTGGTGTTGTTACAATAATTTCATGTGCTTGTGGAATCATTGCTGCCATATCAATGGCTACATCTCCTGTACCAGGTGGTAAATCTATAAGGAGATAATCTAATTCATCCCAATGTGTATTGACAAGGAAATTACGAATCCATTTGTTGAGCATTGGGCCACGCCACATGACAGGTTGGTTTTCGTTTGTGAAAAAACCCATCGACATAATTTTTACACCATGACTTATTACTGGAATCGCTGTTTGGTCAAGCATTGTTGGTTTTTGATGAACCTTCATCATGGCAGGAATACTGAATCCATATATGTCGGCGTCTAAAATACCTACACGTTTTCCAAGACGGGCAAGAGCTACTGCTAAGTTAATCGTCACGGTAGATTTACCGACGCCCCCTTTACCACTAGTAACTGCAATAAATTTGACACCAGAATCGGGTAGAAGCATTTTAGGCATACCTTTATCCGTAACTTTTTCTGATTTTAAAGAAGCTGTTAAACTACGACGTTCGTCATCTGTCATAGAACCAAATGTAATGGAGACTTTTGATGCACCGATCGCTTTCAACGCTTCTTCAACATCTTGTTGGATTTTAGCTTTTAAAGGACATCCTTGAATAGTCAATATAATATCAAGTGAAATATCCGTACCGTTGACTTGAATATTGCGTACCATATTCAAGTCAACGATGCTTTTATGAAGCTCTGGATCATCGATTTTCTGCAAAGTTTTTAAAATGTGTTCGTTCGTTAGCATATCAGAAACCACCTTCCTATTTTAGGCCTTTGCCAAGCCCTTTTAAGAAGTGAACGCCAAAGTTTACAGCACGATTAACATCAGGATCGTTTAACATTTTGAACAACTTAAAAGCACTAACTTTTTCATCAGATTCAACAGCTTTGTTCGCTTCATCTAAGCCAGTATTTAAGCCCTCAATAAGCTTTGTTGTTGTTTCGGGATTCAATTCGGTTAATGCTCCCGCAACACCCATTAAGTTGTTGATGATATTCGTCACAGGCTTACGCGTTAATTGACCAAGAGCAATATGTGCAACATCTTCTTTTGCTTCAAGTAGTTTCGTAGCTGCTTCTAGCGCTCCAATATCATTTAATTCTGCCATGATCGTAAAGACCTGATTAACCATTTCTTCATTCTTAGAAAGAAGTTGCTTTAAATTGTCTAACTTTTCTTCCTTTAGTTGTTCTTCTGTTATTTGCGCTTTTTTAATTGTCGTAATTGGTGCAGCCATGAAATCACTCCCTTTCGTTAGTTGTTAAGTGAACGTAACCAGGACGATTCCATTTACGTTGTACCTCAACACCATTTTGTGGATGACGTTTTTTATAACGCGGGTTTGTTCTAGGAAGTGGCGATTTTCCTTTTTGCTTCAATACTTCTACGCGTACTTTTGTTTGTTTGTACGCCGGTGTCGATGTATTGATGTCTGCAGCCGGGCCAGTTAAGAAATTAATCGCTGAATCTTTGCTAACAGAGTTCATTGGTAAGAATAGTTCATTTCCTTGTACGCGGTCTGTCACTAGGGCATTTAATTTTAATGCACCCTGAGGAGACACTAAACGAAGAAGAGCTCCATCTTCAATGCCACGTTCTTTTGCTAGTTCTGGTGATACTTCAACAAAAATTTCAGGTACTTTCGATTGAATACCTTTTGATTTATTTGTCATATTACCTTCGTGGAAGTGTTCAAGCATACGACCGTTGTTAATATGGCAATCATATTGCGCTTCATATTCAACCGGTCTGATCCAATCATTTAAAGCAAAACGAGCTTTTTTGTCAGGGAAGTTAAAGCCATCCTCATATAGTAAAGGTGTGTCTTTACCATCATGGCTACCCCAACAGAAGCTACCCCAATTTTCTAATACATCATAGTTCGCTTGCGAGAAGAATGGAGCAAGACTAGCCATTTCAGCAAAGATTTCACTTGGGTGACTGTAATTCCAGTCAGCACCTAGGCGACGTGCTACTAATTGAAGAATTTCCCAATCGGCTTTTGATTCACCAAGTGTTGGTAATACTTGATATAGTCGTTGTACACGACGCTCTGTATTCGTGAAAGTACCTTCTTTTTCAAGAGAAGGTGCTGCTGGTAAAATAACATCCGCATATTGTGCTGTACGTGAAAGGAAGCAATCTTGTACAACAAAGAAGTCTAATTGTGAAAGTACTTTATCTACATGGTTAGCATCGCAATCTACAAGTGCCATATCTTCCCCAACTAAATACATTGCTTTCATTTTACCTTCCATGATCGCATCTAACATTGCCATATTCGTACGACCTGGTTCAGGTTTGATTTTCACACCATATGCTTCTTCAAATTTCTTACGTGCTTCGTCGTCTATTACTTTTTGATTACCTGGTAATAGATTTGGTAGTGTACCCATATCACAAGCACCTTGAACATTGTTGTGACCACGAAGAGGGTAGGCACCTGCACCTGGACGACGATAGTTACCAGTAGCTAGAAGTAGGTTAGAAATTGCAGCTGATGTATATGAGCCACCTGTATTTTGTGTAACACCCATACCCCAAAGTACACATGTACCGTCAGCATCACGAATCATTTCAGCAACATTTATCAATGTTTCTTTTGAAATGCCCGTTTCTTTTTCTGCATATTCTAGTGTGTATGTTTCAAGTACATCTTTAAAATCATCAAAGAAGTGCACGTTCTCTTTAATGAAGGCTTCATCATGCCAACCTTGATCGATCATATATTTTGTAACGGCCATTAACCATACTTGGTCTGTTCCTTGTTTTGGGCGCATGAAAATATCAGAACGCTCAGCCATTTCATGTTTACGAACGTCGGCAACAATTAATTTTTGACCGTATAACTTATGGGCACGTTTTACACGAGTAGCTAAAACAGGGTGACCTTCTGCAGGGTTTGCCCCAACAATAATAACAAGGCCAGCTTTTGCGATATCTTTGATCGTTCCAGCGTCGCCACCTATACCAACTGTGCGTAGTAGGCCATCTGTAGCTGGCGATTGACAATAGCGTGAGCAGTTATCAACGTCGTTTGTTTCGAATAATTGACGTGCCATTTTTTGAATTAAGTAGTTTTCTTCGTTTGTAATTTTTGAAGAAGAAATAAAGCCGACAGAACCAGAGCCATATTCTTTTTGAATACCACCTAGTTTAGTAGCAATTAAGTCAAGAGCTTCATCCCATGAAGATTCAACAAATGCATCATTTTTACGAATTAATGGTTTTGTAATTCGTTCTTCAGAGTTGATGAAGTCCCAACCGAATTTTCCTTTTACACAAGTAGAAATAGCATTTACAGGACCATCAGAAGGTTGCACTTTTAAAATTTTGCGGTCTTTTGTCCAAACTTCGAACGAACAACCTACTCCACAGAAAGTACAAACTGTTTTTGTTTTCTTCGTACGTTTACTACGCATAGCAGCTTCGACTTCAGAAACAGCAAAGATACCGCTATACCCTGGTTCGACTTCCTTAATTAAACTAATCATCGGATCTAATGTTTCTTGTTTAAGTCCAGTCATAAAACCAGCTTCACCAAGCATTGATTTTTCCATTAAGGCATTACATGGACAAACGGTAACACATTGTCCACAGCCTACACATGAAGAATCGTTAATGGCAACGCCTTCATCCCAAATTACTTTTGGTCTTTCGGCTTCCCAGTCAAGAGATAATGTTTCATTAACTTGTAGGTTTTGACAAACCTCTACACATTGTCCACATGCGATACATTGGTTTGGATCATATCGATAAAACGGGTGCGACATGTCTACTTCGTGTGGTTCGACTTTTGGTTGATAAGGATATTTTTGATGTTCGATTTCCATTAATTCTGCTGTGTTGTGTAATGTACAATTTCCGTTGTTATTATCACAAACTGTGCAGTACAGTAAATGATTTTCTAGTAGACGATCCATCGCTTCTGTTTGTGCAGCTTTCGCTTTTTCAGAAGTAAGTTGGATATCCATGCCGTTTACTGCTTTTGTTGAACAAGAGCGTACTAATTGTCCATTCACTTCAACAATACATGTATCACAAGTTTCGATAGGATCAACAGATGGTACATGACAAATTTGTGGATGGTCGATGCCATGTTGATTAATGGTATCAAGTATTGTAGCTCCCTCTGCTACATCATACGATAGGCCATTAATTTTAATTGTAGTCAAGGTATTTTCCTCCCTTTGCTCTTTGAGACTAATTTGACAACAGGTTAATACTTAGGATAAATCGGGAAAAGAGTTACGAGTTTTTTTATTTTGATTGTCTTGTTATTTTTAAAAAATTGTCTTGTTATAATGTCATTTCCCAATTTGTCCAATTTCTACACCAACATAGATGAAGAAACATTTATTATTTGTTGTCGATGTTGATATTGCTCAAAAATAAAAAAATCCACCATGAAAAGGCATGTATTATCATGCTATTTATTCATGGTGGATAAAATTCTTAACAGGCCTTGCTAAAAATTCAATCAACTTTTATTTTTTATTCAATATAACTATAGAATGTAAATATTAAAACCACTATGCCAATAGTTCAAATTTATTTATATGAAACCATGACATAAGAATCAAAATACTTTCATTCCATATGTAATACCAATTATTATAGCCTTTTCAGCCAGAATCGACAATAATTATTATAAAAATTATTAATTGAGAATAATTATCATTGAACATTTTCTCTTTAATTTTTATTTAAGTTGCTATATTATTAACAAACTGTAAGGGTGACCCCCATGAACATAGGATAAATAAGATTAATTACGTTGGGAGAATCGTTAAAATGTCAAAAAAAGTGCATGAATTCAACGACATTATTCGAAAACTACGCAAAGATATATTTGGAAAAGGACCAGAGCGTATTCATACTGTTTTCGTAGAGAACATGGCTGTGTCAACTTTATATGGTAATATCACACCGACAGAAAAATTTATTGCGAGTACGCCTGAAGGGTTAAAAATGGTTCATGCTGCACGTACAAGTATGATTCAAGATTTGTATACTAAATCACCTCCAGAAGGCATGGAAGAATTGATGGGCACTAAGTTACTCCATTTATTTTCAGATATCAAAATTGAAGAAGATTTTGCTATTTCTGTCTTTGTTTTTGAAGATAATATTAGTGAATAAAGGGGATGCCATATGGAACGCGCAGTAGCTAGAGAAATAATACGTGTTGAAGGTAATCAAATCAAAAAAATAGAAGATACTGTTGTCACAGAATATGCGGTCACAGTGAAGATTAATGAGCAAGAATTCGTGACGATGGTTTGCACACCAGAGTATGTAGAAGATATGGTTATTGGATACTTGGCTTCTGAACGAATTATTCGCGATTACGAAGATATTGAAGCCATTTGGCACCAAGAAAAAGAAGGTTTTGTGCATGTTAAAACAAAACGTGTGAATCCTTACTTTCAACAAATTCAAAATAAACGTTACATTACTTCTTGTTGTGGCATGAGCCGCCAAGGGTTTGTTTTTGCTAATGATGCATTAGTAGCTAAAAAAATGGAAGGCATTCATGTGCGTATTACAACAGATGATTGTTTTCGTTTAATGCGCGATATGCAAGATTTGGCCGAAACATTCAAGCAAACTGGTGGTGTTCATAATGCAGCGTTATGTGATGCGAATGGTGTTTTATTAAGTAGAATGGATATTGGACGCCATAATGCCTTAGATAAAATCTATGGTCATTGCCTAAAAAACAAAATTAGCATTCAGGACAAAATTATCGTATTTAGCGGAAGGATTTCATCTGAAATTTTACTTAAAGTATCGAAAATTGGCTGTGAAATTGTGCTGTCCAAATCGGCTCCAACAGAATTAGCATTGCAATTGGCAGAGCAACTCGGTATTACGACGGTAGGCTTTATTCGTCAAAATACACTTAATATTTATACACACAAAGAACGTATTCACTTACCTAGAAATTGATCAAAATGAAAGGAAGAGATTAAAATTACTAGTCTACAAGACCAACTACACAGACCATTAAGAGACTTAAGGATATCCGTGACAGACCGTTGTAATTTTCGTTGTCAATATTGCATGCCTGCAGAAGTATTTGGTCCAGATTATGCTTTTTTACCGTCCGATAAAATATTGAGTTTTGAAGAAATCGAACGATTAGTAAAGATTTTCGTTTCATTAGGTGTGAAAAAAGTACGCATTACTGGTGGTGAGCCTTTACTACGTCGTGATCTGCCGACATTAATTGAACGTATACATCGCATAAATGGAGTAGAAGATATTGCCTTAACGACCAATGGCACATTGTTGAAAAAATATGCCAATGAATTGGCGAGAGCAGGTTTATCACGAGTAGCCGTTAGCCTAGATTCTCTAAATGAAGAACGTTTTTTCGAGATGAATGGCCATCGAGGAAAAGTGAAAACGGTATTAGAAGGTATAGAAAAAGCGGCAGAAGCGGGTTTACAAGTGAAGATCAATATGGTCGTTCAAAAAGGAAAAAATGAGCAAGATATCATTTCAATGGCAGAGTATTTTAAAGAGAAACAGCATATTCTGCGCTTTATTGAATATATGGATGTCGGTAATTCGAATGGTTGGCGACTGGATGAGGTTGTGTCGAAGAAACAAATCATAGACCAGGTCAACCAATTTTCCCCTTTGCATCCTGTTGACCCTAATTATAAAGGGGAAGTGGCTACACGATATCAATATGAGGATGCTCAGGGTGAAATTGGCGTAATATCATCTGTAACAGATTCTTTCTGCTCCACTTGTTCGCGTGCTCGTATTTCGGCAGAAGGCACATTATATACGTGTTTATTTGCAACAGAGGGAACGAATCTACGAGAATTGTTAAGGTCGGGGGAAGATGATGAAACGATCATCCAATGCATTTCGAATGTTTGGGAAAAAAGAAAAGATCGTTATTCCGATGAACGAAATGAACAAACAATGGAAAAAAGGAAAAACTCAAAAATTGAAATGTCCCATATCGGTGGGTAGACGAAATAGAGTGGTATTAGTTGCTGGTGACTTTTGTTAAAAGACAGAAAAAAATCGGCAAAATAATGCCGGATTTTTATCTTCATTCAGCAGAAAACTACTGCCCTAGAAGGTGTGATATGGATGCGTATGAGGTTTCTTTTCAGTGGGTGTCCAAGTACCTGTACCTGTCGCTACGCTTTCGGTACAAAAGACACCTGCTGAATGAAGATAAAGCCTCCGGCGGATGTCACGGATTTTCAAAGGAATGAATTGTGCTAGCACAATTCAAAATCCTGACGCAATTACGCCAAGGCGAAATTGATTTGATGTTTATTTATGCACAAAGTCGCCACTTTTTCCGCCCGTTTTTTGAACGAGGTATGTTTCTTTAATCACCATAGATTTGTCGATGGCTTTACACATATCATAAAAAGTCAGTGCAGCAATAGATACAGCAGTTAGTGCTTCCATTTCGACACCTGTTTTACCATTACATTTTACTGTAGCTTGAATGTGTAGTTCGTAACCATCCTCTGCTTTTGTATATTCAAATTGAAGATCTGTTCCTTGTAACATAATCGGATGGCACATAGGGATAATATCAGCAGTTTTTTTAGCACCCATAATCCCAGCAATTTGTGCCACTTGCGTAGGGTCGCCTTTTTTTATGCCTCCCTGTTGGATGGCTTGATAGACTTCATCAGATAACGTGATTGTACTACGAGCGATTGCTGTACGATTTGTGATCGTTTTATCTGAAATGTCGACCATTTTGGGACGACCTTCTTCATTCCAGTGTGTAAAATTACTCATTATTAGACTTCCTTTCAAATGTTTGTAGCCAATCTTGTTGGGAATTGATATTGATAAATGTGGAGCTGTCCTCTTCAAATGGGACATAACATACTTGAAGCTGCTCTAACAAGACTTTCATACTTCTTTTGTTTTGTTGGACTAACTGCTGTGCTTTTGGTAAAGTACTGCGTCGATATAAAGCAGCAAGAGGTTGTATTCTTGAAGCTTGTTTAGGAACAATCGCATCATAATGACCATCGATAAATGTGAGCATAGTTTGGACAAATTCTGCATTAATAAAAGGCATATCACTCGCTATGACGAAAAACCACTCTACTTCTGGAAAATTTGTCATTATATTATGCAAGGCAAACAAAGGTCCTTGATGAGGCTGTTTTTCAATGATCCAGTGGACATTTTCTTCTACAAACTTTGATTGCAAGCTAGCATTCGTAGCAATAATTAAAGGCTGTAGTTGATTTTTTTGTAAGGCTATGAGACTGTGCTTATATAAAGGCAGACCAGCAAATAATTCAAACATTTTCGGTTGACCATACCGTGAAGATTGACCGCCAGCTAAGACAACACCAGCCATTTTCATATGCGATTCAACTCACCGACAAAATGTTGCACAGTAGGAAGAATCAGCTTTGTCATGGCAAGTGTCACGGCGTTAGTGGAACCTGGTAGTACATAGATAGCCGTTTTATCGCGACTACCCGCTGTTGCACGACTAAACATGGCTTTTGGACCGATTTCTTCATAGCTTAGTGTTCGAAATAATTCACCAAATCCCATCATTTCTTTTTCGAAAAGAGGGAGAAGCGTGTCGTAAGTTTGGTCTCTCGGTGTAAATCCTGTTCCTCCTGTTACGATAATGGTATTAATGGTTTGATCATCGCACCATTTTCGTACATGGTTTGAGATTTCAAGCGGTTCATCTTTTGACATTTGGTAGTCTACTAATTCAAATGAAGCTTCTTGAAGTAATGATTGAATACGCTGGCCACCACGATCATCCGACTTCGTGCGTGTGTCACTCACTGTTAAAATGGCAGCTCGTATAGGAAGTTCACTATGTGTGGGATGCAAGGTAAAAGACCCCCCTTTTATAGAGTTGATTTTTGTTTTTGCTGAAAAACATTGCTTTTATTATAAAGCTATATATTAAAAGGTCAAACTAAAATTCATAGAAAGAAAGGCAAAAACGTTTATGCATAATAGATATTCTAGACAACAATTATTCAGTCCAATCGGTGAAAATGGGCAGCTACTACTAAAACAAAAGCATGTCCTAATTATAGGAGTTGGTGCTTTAGGTAGTGCTAGCGCAGAGGCTCTTGTAAGGGCAGGCGTCGGAAAGTTGACGATTATTGATCGTGATTATGTAGAGTGGAGTAACTTACAAAGACAACAACTATATACCGAACAAGATGCACAAGAAAAAGTCCCTAAAGTAATCGCTGCAAAAAAACGACTACAAAGCATTAACGCAGAGGTAGAAATCAACGAATATATTTTTGATGCGTGTACAGAGCAAATAATTCCACTGCTTGCAGATGTAGATATTATGGTGGATGCAACGGATAATTTTGATATTCGCTTTATGATGAACGATCTTGCACAAAAATATCAAATCCCTTGGGTTTATGGTTCTTGTGTTGGGAGTTATGGCGCTACTTATACGATTGTGCCAGGGAAATCACCTTGTTTACATTGTTTGCTAGCAGCGATACCCAATACAGGGATGACGTGCGATACAGTAGGAATTATAAGTCCTACTGTTCAAATCGTCGCAGCTTATCAAGTAGCTGAGGTATTAAAGTTTTTAGTAGGTGATGAAGAAGCATTACGCAAAAGTTATTTAACTTTCGATGTTTGGCAAAATCAACACTATGAAATAAACGTAGAAAAAATTCGCAATCATGATTGTCCATCCTGTGGCAAAAATCCAAGCTATCCGTATTTATCATATGAAAATCAAACAAAGTTAAATGTATTATGTGGTCGCGATGCTATTCAAATACGTCCAGCAAAACCGATTCATTATAATTTTGATCAGCTCGCTGTACAACTTAGTCCCTATGGTGATATTCAACAAAATCCCTATTTACTGTCTTGCCAAGCGGAAGATTATCGACTAGTGATTTTCCAAGATGGACGAGTTGTCATTCACGGTGTACAAGATATTCAAAAGGCTAAAACCATTTATTATCGTTTATTCGGATAAAGGAGTGTTCTAGAATGTTAGAAAAAAGAAAACCAATTGCTGTTGGGGAAGCTGTTCAACGTGTCATGGAGTTTGCATTCCAAGAAAAAATAGAGGTCGTTCCACTACAACAAGCACATGGACGTTTTTTAGCAGAAGATGTTGCTGCTGACCAAGATGTACCAGCTTTTGATCGTTCACCTTATGATGGCTATGCTATTCGCTCGGTCGATAGTCAAGAGGCATGTTCAGACAATCCAGTAACCTTTAAGGTGGTGGGGGAAATTGGAGCGGGCTATGTATATGAGAGAGAAGTAGGTAATCAAGAAGCGGTGCGCATTATGACAGGAGCTCCTATCCCAAACGGATGTGATGCAGTCGTGATGTTAGAATTAACGCACACATTTGAAGAAGACAATCAATCGTATATGTCGATTAAACGCTCTTATGAAGCAGGAACAAATATATCCTATAAGGGTGAGGACGTTCAAAAAGGCGCAATTCTTATAGAAAAAGGACAATACATCAATCCAGGCGTGGTCGCATTACTTGCTACTTTTGGTTATGATCAAGTCCCTGTTTTTCGAAAACCAATCGTAGGCATTATTGCAACAGGAAGTGAATTACTAGAACCAAGTGATGCTTTGCAGCCAGGAAAAATTCGTAATAGTAATGCCTATATGATAATGGCTCAAATTGAACGTGCTGGGGCAACCGTCAAATATTTTGGTAAGTTTAGCGATGATCTAAATTTATGTATTCAAGCTGTTGAAAAAGCTCTTCAGGAAGTAGACATTTTGATTACAACAGGAGGAGTATCAGTAGGTGATTATGATTACTTACCTGCCATTTATGAAGCCATTGACGCACAAGTGCTTTTTAATAAAGTTGCAATGCGACCAGGCAGTGTAACAACTGTTGCGGCTCGAAACGGTCAATTATTATTTGGGCTTTCAGGTAATCCATCAGCTTGCTATGTTGGTTTTGAACTATTTACACGACCTATTATTCGAACGGCATTTGGCAATAAGCAACCACATCTACGCAGAGAGCAGGCTGTTTTAGGTGCGGACTTTAAAAAACCGAATCCGTTTACTCGTTTTGTGCGTGCGAATGCTTCTTACAAAAACGGTCAATTAGTTGCAGCTCCCTCTGGTTTTGATAAATCTAGTGCGGTTTCTTCCTTAGCAGAAGCCAATTCTTTTATTGTATTACCAGGTGGGTCACGCGGATACGAAAAAGGAATGCAAGTAGTTGTCTTATTGTTAGAAGATTCGCAGGGAAGTGAGTGGCCATGGGACAGCATCGAAAAATCTTACAAATTGTAGGCTATCAAAATAGTGGCAAGACGACGTTAATGGAACAACTCATTACACAAGCCACCACAGAAGGCTTTCGTGTAGGAACAATCAAACATCATGGACATGGTGGTATCCCTACGATAGAAAGTTCAAAAGATAGTGTTCGTCATGAGAAGGCTGGCGCAAGTGTGACAGCAGTTGAGGGAGAAGGTACTTTGCGCATGAGTATTCACCAAAGTAACTGGCAGCTTGCTGATATACTAGCTATTTATGAAACATTTAATATGGATATCACTTTCATTGAAGGCTATAAAAATGAAGACTATCCGAAGGTTGTTCTTTTGCGACAGGCGGAAGATCAATCTTTGTTACAAACAGTAAGTAATATCGTCTGTGTTCTTTATTGGCCCACATATCCACTAAATAAACCATTAGATTATCCAACTTTTTCAATTCAAGAAAAAGCACAATATATGGAAGTTCTTATGCAGGAAATGAGGAGAAAATCATGACTACATCGTTGTTTGAAATCATTGATAAACCAATTGATGTTGAAGAAGTTAGACAAAAAATAACAGATCGAAATGCTGGTGCAATCACTGTTTTCATCGGAACAGTACGTGAAATGACGAAAGGCAAGAAAACACTACATTTGGAATATCAGGCCTATCCATCTATGGCTATTAAAATGTTTGAACAAATATCTAAAGAAATACAAGAGCGATGGCCAGAAGCGAAAGTAGCTATTACACATCGTGTTGGCCATTTAGAAATTTCGGATATTGCCGTAGTAATTGCGGTTTCATCACCACATCGTAAAATAGCCTATGAAGCTAATGAATTTGCTATCGACCGTATTAAACAAATTGTACCTATTTGGAAAAAAGAGTATTGGGAAGATGGGACCGAATGGATTGGTGATCAATTAGAAAATGTCCCTTATCCAAAAGGAAATCCATCAATGTGTGAGGAGGAATCTTGTGATTAACATATTACTATTTGCTCACTTACAAGAAATAATCGGTGAGTCAAAATTATATGTAGACCTGTCAGACCGTACAGTTGGACAAATTAAAGAATGGATGGAAATGCAATATTCACAAGTTAATTTACAACATGTCATGACAGCAGTAAATGAGGAATTTGCAATAGATGCAACGGTTGTAAAAGAAGGGGATACAATCGCCTTTATTCCACCTATTAGTGGTGGGTGAAAAGAAAAGATGTACCGACTACATCTTTTATTATATTGATTTTGAAAAAGCCCGTCAGTAGGGGGGAGAAAAACCCTACTAGTTAAGCACTTTATGCCTTTATGAGATGAACGCTCAAAAGCATAAGGAAGGAAATACCTATCATACAAATCACCCATGACCAAGCTAGTGACATGTTACCAGAACCAATCGCCATATAAATAGCAAGTGGCGTAGTTTGCGTTTTGCCCGGAAGGTTTCCAGCAAACATTAAGGTTGCGCCAAATTCACCTAAAGCTCGTGTGAAACTTAAAATTCCACCGGAGACAATTGATTTTAATGCGAGAGGGATAGAAATAAAGAAAAAGACTTGCCATCCATTAGCACCATCAACACGTGCAGCGTTCTCAATGTCCACATCAACAGATTCAAAGCCAGTTCTTGCTGATTGATACATTAAAGGAAATGCAACAACAGTAGAGGCAATGACTGCCGCCCACCATGTGAACATAACGGGTTGGTTAAAAAGCCATGTAATCAAGTTACCTAGCACACTGTTTTTGCCGAAAATAATAATTAGAAGAAATCCTACTACAGTAGGAGGTAATACTAATGGTAAAAGTAACACTGTTTCTAGAAATAATTTTCCTTTGAAATTGCGTTTTGCCATCCATTTACCAAAAAGAATGCCTGTTACTATCACTATTATTCCTGACACAAGCGCTATCTCGATAGAAAGTTTAAGAGGTGACCAGAAATCCGTACTCATCTATTAATGAGTTCCTTGAAAACCGTATTTTTTAAATACTTTCATCGCTTGCTCACTTTGTAAATAGTGATAAAAATCTTCCGCTTCTTTTGTATGCTTACTATCTTTGATAACACCTACAGGATAAATAATAGGTGTATGTGTATCTTCTTTAGCTGTAGCAACGACATCGACTTTTTCTGATACAAGGGCATCTGTTTTATAAACCAACCCTGCATCAACATTTTCAGTTTCTGTATAAGTAAGAACTTGTCGTACGTCTTTTGTATAGACTACTTTTGATTCTACATTTTCCCAAAGGTTCATGTTTTTTAATGTTTCTATACCGTACTTGCCAGCAGGAACCGTTTCAGGTGTACCAACAGCAATCTTATCAACTTTCGTTAAGTCTTCAAATGATTGAATATGTTTTTCATTTTTCTTAGGAACGATTAATACTAATTCGTTCGCTAAAAGATCCGTTCCTTGCTTTTTATCGATTAAACCTTTTTGTACTAATTCATCAAACTTATCTTCTGCTGCTGAAAAGAAAAGATCAACAGGAGCACCTTCTAAAATTTGTTGTTGTAAAGCACCAGAGCCACTAAAGTTAAATGTGATTTTAATATTATCGTGTTCATTTTCATAGGTTTTTTGAAGTTCTTCTAATGAATCTTGTAAACTAGCTGCTGCGGAAATCGTTAGTTCAACAGGCTCGTTTGTTTTGTTGTTGCTCTCTTGACTACCACAACCTGCCAAAATGACGACCAGTAGTAACAATGAAGCTATTAAACTATAATACTTTTTCACTTTGATTATACTCCTTTTATAACTCGTTATAACAAGACATAACTAATTATAATTAGTTATGTCTAAAAAAGAAATACCAAATCGCTAGAAACTTTCAAGATGTTAAAAATATGGTTCACCACCAAAAGTTGTGGATGACTTTTGTTAACCGTATACTATGTAAATAAGTTGATTGGAGTGGAGGCTGGGCGACTCCTTGGGGATTAGCGTCACAGATGAGACCCTGGAGCGAGCAAGTAGGGGAACAAAGGCTAAGGGCATCACGTCCTGTGATAACGCCTTCGTGACCAACATCATGTTGGCCCAAGCGGCTCATCGGACGCCCCCAGGAAGCTTTGCTCTGTGCGAAAGCGAAGCGTCAGCAACAAAGCGCCCAGTCGGAACGGAAATCAACCACACGTTTTGGTGATGCCAAAAATATTATAATTACGTTACTATAGAATCAATAGAAGCAGAAGGGGAGATTTTTTACATGTCACATGAACATTCCTATACGATTGAAGAGGTGGCCCAATTATTAAAGGTTTCAAAATTAACGATCTACGATTTAGTGAAAAAGGGAGATTTACCTATTTTTCGTGTAGGCCGACAAATGCGTGTGGATAAAACCGATTTACAATTATATATACAAAAGAGCAAGACAGGAGCAACTCCTGCTGCATCTACTACCTCGACTACTCCTTCGACAAAAAATAAAAAAATTATTATTAGCGGACAAGATTTAGCCTTAGACTTATTAGGGAAATTTATAGAGAAAAAACAATCAAATAAAGTATTGCGCTCACATGAAGGTAGCTTTAATGGTGTCATGGCGCTATATAGTGGGGAATGTGATATTGCTAGTTTACATTTGTACGATGGTGATACAGGGGAATATAATACCCCTTATTTGAAAAAGATTTTTGTAAGTCACTCTTATATTCTTCTCAATCTGATTTCACGCCGAGCAGGCTTTTACGTTCAAAAAGGAAATCCATTGCGAATTCAATCAATGGATGATTTTAAGACCAAATCACTAAAATTGATGAACCGTGAAAAAGGTTCAGGTGCTCGTACTTTTCTTGATGAACAATTACGTATTCATCACATCTCTCCATCCTCAATTGAAGGGTATAACGATGAAGAAATGAGCCATATAGACGTAGCTTCTGCTGTTGCCAATGGGAATGCAGACATTGGAATAGGCATTGAAAAAATATCAAAACTCATGGAGGTTGACTTTATACCACTTATTAGAGAACGTTATGATATTGTCCTATTAAAAACACCTGAAAATCAATTGCTGGTTAAAGCGGTAAAAGAGATTTTAAATTCACCAGATTTCCAATCAGAAGTAGTTGCACTAGGAGATTATGACGTCACTCAAATGGGACAAGTTATATATGAAACACTTTAACTTCTTTCAACAAAAGTGCTCAGTCGGAACGGAAATCAACCTCTCGTTTTGCTGAAGAGCCATACTTTATTTAGAAGGGGCCTTAATTTTATTGACAAAAAGTTTTTCAACTACATAAAAAATACTTGCCCAAAAAGGCAAGTATTTTTTACTTTGATCGAAAAGTTATAATAATACTTCCGTTTCCGTATCAAAAAATAATAGATGTTGAGGCTGGAGAGAAAGTATTTCTCCGATTTTAAAGGCATGTTGGCCACTCCATTTTATAGTCCATGTTTGATCTGCCAATTGGACAATGATATGCGTTTCATGTCCTAGCTGTTCAATATTTAATATAGGAAGATGCAAAACGTCTCCATTTTGGAGATGTTCTGGACGAACGCAGACTGTTAACATCGGTTGGAAGTTTCATTTTAAATTGATTTTCAATAATGAGCGTAGAATCTTCTAGAAACTGCAGTTGCCATGTTTATAATAGGAGAGCCTATAAAACTTGCAACAAATAGATTTCTAGGTTGATTATACAATTCTAGAGGTGTTCCAATTTGCTGAATACATCCATTATGTAAAAACCATTATCCGATCACCCATGGTCTTCGCTTCTGTTTGATCGTGGGCTACATAAATAGTTGTTAAGCCCAATTTTTTTTGTAGTTGTTTGATTTCTGTCCGCATTTGTGTTCGTAATTGTGCATCTAAATTGGATAAAGGCTAGTCCATTAGGCATAGCGGAGATTGGCTTACAATAGCACGTGCAAGAGCAACGCGCTGACGTTGACCTCCAGATAAAGCTTTGGGTTATCGATGTAAATAATCAGTTAGCTTGAGCAATTCAACACTTTCTTGCAAACGTTTCTGCTGCGCTTGCTTATGGACGCCCTTTCTTTTTAAACCAAATAAGATATTTTGTTCCACTGTTAGCTGAGGGGGTAGTGCATAATTTTGGAAAATCGTTGATAGATTTCGTTCTTGAGGGGAAGCCATTTCTAATGTTTTTCCATTCATTTGTATTGTGCCACTCGTCATTTTATCCAAACCAGCAATAAGGCGCAGAAGTGTACTTTTACCTGACCCAGACGGACCTACTAATACAAAGAATTCGCTAAAATTAATGGCAACGAAACCACAATAGATGTTTGTCAAAAACTAAATTTACTAACGGGGTGCGTGGATCTAAAAAGATTATCGAGCCTCGTTAGTTGAACTTATTTAGTGCCGGAACAGGTTAGTAAGAAAACTGTTTATTTAATAAATCATCTTTAGTACTAGACAAATGTGTTTTTTTTGTATATAGTAAATGTAATAAAATCGTTTTCAAGAGAACAATAAATTCACATATTACAAAGAGTAATCGTGTTTTATTTGATGCTTTTTGTAATATGTGGATTTTCTTTTGGTAATATGATTTTAATTAATACAATTAATGGAGGTCATTCAAATGACACAAGGTACAGTAAAATGGTTTAACTCAGAAAAAGGTTTTGGTTTCATCGAAGTAGAAGGCGGAAATGACGTATTTGCTCACTTCTCAGCTATCCAAGGTGATGGTTTCAAAACTCTTGAAGAAGGTCAAAAAGTTGAATTCTCAGTAGAAGAAGGCCAACGTGGACCTCAAGCTACAAACATCGTAAAACTTTAATTTTAATGATGTAACCATAAAAAAGGCATCCTTTCATTAGGATGCCTTTTTTTTATGCGAAAAAAGAAGTGTTGTAATGAAAAAATGGATTGGCGCAACAATTGACAATGACCTATCTGGTATTATGGTAAAAATAATTGGATAGAACGGTGAAATAAAATTTTAAAAAATGAATTGGTTAAAAAGTATAAAATTGGAACTTGATTTTAATTCAATCGTATACAGAGTAAGAAGCATAAACTTTGAAGAGTAGGGGGATTTATATGAGCAGGAAAAATTTAATAATTATGATAGTAGCATTTATTGTGGAAGTTTTAGTTACGTATTTTATTGCTTCATTTTTCTCCGTAAGATTTATTGAGGTAATGTTTTTCACTGGTATAGCTTTTGCTGGGGGCACTTTTTACTTTTCAAGTAGTGGTGGAGCCATGTCTAGGGTATTTACTTCTCAAGTTAGTGGGCAAACAGGCATAATTCAGAAAAGAGAGCAGTTCACTTATAAAATTGGTCCGATATTTATTACTTCAGTTATATTCTTTTTAATTGGATTAGTATTCTTTCTCCTACTGGTTTGGGGAATAATTCCGCCTAATGAAGCTTAAATCCTGATTTATCAATGCTATCGGGTGTTCTACTTACCCTAAACCCTATAAAATTGCTGTAGACAAAGCTACGCATGCGGCTTTGTCTACAGGCTCTATCATAAAGATTAATCGCTCAGCATTGCTTTTAATGTTCGTTTTTGCCAGCCTAACTTGAAGTATGCGTATTGTAATACAAAATGCACACAGAAGGCAGCAGGGTAAGCTATCCAAACGCCATTTAGCTCGAATGTAGTGTAATGCGATAAAATAAACGCCAATGGAACCTCGACTACCCAAATTGCGATGACTAAGAAAATTGTAGGCCATAAGACAACACCTGTAGCACGCATTGTAGCCGAAACGGTTTGTGTATGGCCAAAAATTAAATAGCTCCAAAATGCGATATATAAATAATCCTTGGCAATAAGTACCGTATCCTGTTTATCAATAAAGAAAGATAAAATAGGCTCTGCAAATAAATACATTATTAAAATGATCGCGCCGCCTAAAATATAGTTAACGAGCACACCGAATTGACGAATTTTTTTAATCATATCCGTAGAGTTTGCCCCTAAAGCCTGCGCCACAAATACAGATGTCGCAATAGAAATGCTCATCGCTGGCACTTGTGCATAGCTAGCGACCTGATTGACAACACCGTAAGCGGCAGTAGCATCGGAGCCGTAAACATTAACGAAGCCAATTACAGCAATTTCAGCTACAGAGATCGCAACCATACTAATGCTCGCCGGAATGGCTAACTTTAATAATGAAGCTAAAATATCCTTCTTTAATTTAAAATGCTGTAATATCGATTTGTCTAAGCGCAAAATATGCTTTGTTTTATGCAGGTAGGCAAATAATAATAACATCGTCACTAGATTGGATAAAACAGAGGCATAAGCAGCGCCGTTTAAGCCAAACTTTGGCAGACCAAGCCAACCAAAAACTAATGGTGGTAGGAATGCGATATTTAAAATAACGCTTATGACTAAAAATAAAAAAGGTGTTTTAGAGTCACCCACACCACGCATAAAGGTTGTGTACACCAAATACCAGAACATAATCGGTAGTGTAAAAAATAAAATTTTAGCATAGCTAATACTCATATCTAAAATATTTGCGGGTGTTTGCATAAAGCGTAAAATCCACTCAATGAAAAAGCCACCAAAAATCGCAACGACAATCGATAAAATCGTCGTAAAGGCTAATGTTACCCCTACAACCTCCTTCATCTTCTCGTGATTGCCAGCCCCATACGTTTGCCCTACTAAAATCGAGCTACCTGAGCCAATTCCAATAGCAAATGCCATTAAAAAGAAGAAGAAAGGGAAAAATGCTGAAATCGCTGCTAGCGCATCGACACCTAAATTGCGCCCAACGATAAACATGCCAAAGACTTGCCCTAGTGATTGCAGCACATTCGCTAGCATAACAGGGATTAAAAAGTTAAAAAAAGCTTTCTGCAGTTTTTTATCATCATGTAAAATTTGTTGGTCCATTTTTATACCCTCTTGAGTTTTAATAACCCATCTCCTTTAAAATATGTGATAGCGTGCGCAGGCGTTCGCCAATTAGCTCACCATCCGCACTTAATGCTTGATTAAAGAGCTGAATATCCTCTTTAATTTGTTCATTTTCCGTACATATTTCCACTGTCATTGCATCCCCCTGTAAGCCAACACGTTTAATAACAGGGTTTTCTTCATCATATAAATGATCGTAGCGATAAGCTTCCTTAAAATAAAGCTGAGACTCACAAACTAAAATAGCGAGATCAAGCACGCGATGAAGCGGTAGTTCCTCCGATTGACGTGACCATTTACCACCTGTATGACGCCAAACTTTAGCAGAAATATCAACCTTGCCCCTGTCATTCCATTGAGCTAGGCCAAGTGAAAGCCCCTGTGCATCTGTATGATAAGCAGTACGTCCATCAATATCGGCATAATTTTCAGCAACAATAACAGGTTTATGCTTTAAATGTGTAGGTATTTTCATCAATTACAACCCCTTTGTTATTCGAATTTTAGTAATTTAGTAAATTACTGCATTAGTAAATATAACATTGGACAAATTCGAGAGTCAACTTTTATGTGGAAAATTTT
This sequence comes from Lysinibacillus sp. NPDC093190, assembly GCF_050280425.1. Classification (NCBI taxonomy): domain Bacteria; kingdom Bacillati; phylum Bacillota; class Bacilli; order Caryophanales; family Bacillaceae; genus Lysinibacillus; species Lysinibacillus sp. NPDC093190. The sequence goes on from NZ_JBNNVG010000026.1 coordinate 39,987, forward strand.
TAAATCATATGGATCGCGCATAAACAAACTTGTTATAAAGGGAAAACGTCTAGATAATCTTCGTAATATCAATATGAGAATCACTACTGATTTGTTCGAAAGGATTTTTGTAGCCAAAAAATGTGATCTTGCAAGACTGCAATGGATATAAAAGGGGATAGCTAAATACGATTTATAGAGAGTAGACCGAATAAATAAAATTGGTTAAAATGGTAATTAGCTTATATAATGGAAAAAAAAATTGCAAAAAAAGAGCAGTATTCATTGAATGCCGAAAAAACTAATGAAAGAGGGCAATAGAATGAGGATCCGATTTACAAATAATAATTACATAAATACGATTAAAAAAGATGAATTAAATAGACTATCTCCAGATTTATTTTTAGATAAAAATAAACAGGCAAAAGCGAAATATGAAATTAAAAGAGAAGGTGGTTATATTCGTCATGTATGTAACTAAATTAGATGGGGAAAGAGTAATGATTAAAGAAACTAGATTACCAAAGGGACAAGATACAGATCAAAGCACAGGAGAGATGTTAGATGTTCTGAGAGACAACCTATTAAACCAATTTACTAAAACTTTAGATCATCAAACATCTGATGAATTATTAAAAACAGGAGTAGCAGGTCAGAAAGCCAAAGAAAAATTAATGTTAGCTTATCAAAATTCGATATAAATACGTTTAGATATTTAAAAAGGGGTAATTTAGGTGATCATTTATGCAGTTTAAAAAGCGTTTTGGTTTATATTTCTCAGCTTTGTTAGTCGTATTACTTATAGGAATTATTTTTAAAAATGTATTCATAAAAGAAGCAACAGTTAATCCGATAGTAGAAAATGAAGATGGAACAAAACAGCTTGTTTTTGATGCAAAGCTAACTCGATTAGACGAATCATCAACACTATTTAAAGAATACAATGGAAAGGTCCTAATCGTTAACTTTTGGGCATCTTGGTGCGGGCCTTGTCAAGAAGAGGCTTCTGAATTAAGAAATTTTTATAACAATAAATCTGAAAATGTTGAGCTGTTAGCGATCAATGCAACTTCTAAAGATAGTATTGAAAATGCCATGAAATTTCAAGAGTCATACAATTTGAATTTCCCTATATTTCTTGATTTAGATGGTACACTTCAAAAATCATTTGGAATATTGGCTTATCCAACTACTTTTATATTTGATACTAAAGGTATATTGAAATACACGATAGAAGGACAGGTTAATCAAGAAGAATTAAATAAATATATTGATAAACTCTACTAATCTGTATCTGTTCCAGGCATTTATGGTCCAGCTTAAGAGGAGTGGTCAAATTTCGGTGTAGAAGCTCCAGAAATGTAAAACTAATTAAGGTGAGGATATAGTGAAAATAGCTGTTATATCAGATATTCATGGAAATAAAGATGCATTAAGAGCAGTGTTAGAGGATATAAAATATAGAAGTATCGATAAAGTTTATAATTTAGGCGATACTCTTTACGGACCGTTATTCCCATTAGAAACATATGAAATGATAAAGAGTACAGATATTAAAAGTGTAAGTGGAAATTGTGATCGTATATTATTACAGTCTTCATCGGAAAGTCCGACCGTTCAATATGTATTAGACATGCTCACGGAAGAACATAAAAGCTGGCTATGTAATCTTCCATTTTCGATTCAGACAGATGATTTTTACTTTTGTCATGCTTCACCTGAAAATGATGAGCTGTATATGTTGAATGAAATTACTCCAAATGGTGTTACTTTAAAACAGGCAGAGGAAATAATGAATTTAGTAAAAGATATTCCTCAAAATATTATTTTTTGTGGTCACTCCCATTTACCAACGATTGTTAATTTACCTAACAACAAAATCATTATTAACCCGGGCAGTGTCGGTTTGCCGGCTTATGAAGAAGTCGAACCGTTTTATTATAAGATTGAATCAGGCACGCCATTTGCGAACTATACAGTTGTAGAAAAACGGAATGGTGAATGGATTATTGAGCAGTTGAGCATCCCTTATGATACTACGGAAGTTATTAAACGAAGCGAAGATCAAAATAGATCTGATTGGGCCAGAGCATTAACATGTGGAAGAGTTTAAGGTGGTATTTTTTAAGGTTAAAAGGACTTGTTGATATATCATAAAAACAAGTCCTTTATTCTATCATCTTATATACTGTCGTGAGCTTTGTCTTTCATTGTAATTATCTTTAGTAGGTTCTTCTTTTGGATAAATAAAATAACTAAGGCTTGTACTGTCATTGCTAAGACAAGCAGAATGAAGTGCGAATTGTGGTACAAAATTATCGAAAGAAAATAAAATATTGGTGCAGACGATAAGTACGAAATATATTGGTTTTTAGTTACTAAATAAATAATAGTTGAAATACAAGTTGTCACTAAAAGAAGTTCGAGTAAAATCCCGATTGAAGCACTATCAATATAATATTGTAAATCGTTTATATAGGACATATTAAAAAGATCCTCCTATTTAATAAAATTATTTAACTGAATTGTAACGCATTAACAAATTTGGTGTATAGGTGATATTTAATAATCCTGAAGATGTTTTAAAGTTGCAACTTGCTAGATATTTAAAGGGAATGGTTTATTAATATTATTGTCGACCGTATAAAGATATAGATTGAAAAAAAAGGCTCATCACCAAAAGTTGTAGATGACGTATGCATTTATATAAGTTGATTGGGATGGAGACTAGACGACTCTTTGGGGACAGCAATAGAGGAACGAAGGCTAAAACCATCACGTCCTGTGAAAACGCCTTCGTGGCATCCTGTTGTTGCTGGCGCTTCGCTTTCGCACAGACAAAACCTTGTTGCTGCCGCTACGTTAGCACTACGCTTTCGCACAGACAAAACCTTGTTGCTGCCGCTACGTTAGTACTACGCTTTCGCACAAAAAACATTTGTTGCCCCGACGCCCTCTAGGAAAGCGCTCAGTCGGAACGGAAATTAACCACGTTATGGTGATGAGCTAAAAAAGAGACTTCCCTTAAAAACTAGGAAAGTCTCTTAGAATTTAATTATAGTTCTTCCTGGAAATAAATCTTATAGAATTTTCGATTTGTAGATTCATCGTATCCTACTTCGATGAGTTCATCCACTTGGTCGATATCCTGTACGTTCACCTGGATCTCAATATTAGAATCGAGTTTAATTTTACGTTTATATTTTTTTTCAGCCTTTTCAAGTGCGCTCTCAGAAATAACGGTTTCATAAGGTTTTACCGAATTTATTATAATATCTTTTTGTGTTGGCTCCGCATTTTCAAACACCGTTTCGATATAATCATTTACTTGAAATTCATCTTCATTTCTAAAGTAATCAAGCGTTTTGTTTAAAAGCCCCAGTTTCTCAGTATTGGTAAAGCTCTCTTCCTTTAAAATATATTTTTTGCATTCTGTTAATGCTAAATTCGTTTTGTAATAATGTTCATCAGCTGCTTTAATCTTTAAAAATCGTTCTTGCCAGTAGACAATATCTTCTTTCCTTTTCGTTTTCATAAAGACAGCAGGTGCCTTATCCGTCCCCATATCTACAATGATGGCCATGTTATTAATTTTCTTTACATTAATTCCATCAATGCCGTTGACGACCATTTTGTTGTGGTCGTTTTTTACATCTAAAAACATTTCCTTTTCATCAATTTTAACAATAGCAATTATTTTTTTAGCTTCGGTAGCTAGAAAACAATTGTCAAATAGTCCAATAAACAATTCGCCGCTTTTAATGTTAGGGTGTTGAGATACACTATGTAAGTGTTTAGCGATGTTTATTGATTGTTCATGGAAACTAGTCTCCTGAGCAAATATTGCCCTTACATATGTGTACACCTCGTTTAACCCAACGTCTGTTTCATGAAAAAATTCGAATTGCTGCTCTAAATCGATTTTGCTAAACGCTAGCTGTGTAAAAGCTGCCTCTAGCATGACTTCTGGTTGTGATAATGATTCCTCACCTAAAACGAGTGTATCGTCAATAAAATGTAAAATATATTGTAATAACTTACTTTCACTTACTTCTAGCATGTTTTCCACCTTCTAAAATTTCATTGTAGATAATATACCATATCATACTCCTTGTAACATTTTCATATATTTTATTTTTACAAAAAATAAAACAAAAAAGAACAGTGAATATATGCATTTCAGAGATTCTTTGGCGCATTTGCTGCAGGGGAGACAATTATGTTGGGTTCTCTATTAAGTTGGTGAAATTTCTTTGAAAATGGCTCATCAAACGCTCCCAGGAAAGCGCCCAGGGAGCGGAAATCAACCACACGTATGGTGATGAGCTTTGAAATTATAAGTGAGTTGTCATAAATTGACACCTGTGATAACTGAAGTATACTGAGATTAAACGGAAATGTGCATGAAGAAATCAACGAAGAGAAGAGGTCTTTATATGATCTATAACATTAAACCAATCGCTGTAGTGAGCAATAGTCGAGAAATGATTGAAGACGACAATTGGGGTGACGTCATTTCTACTATTGCATTAACAAAAGATATTCATGAATCTTCTTTAAAAGGGATTGATGATTTTTCTCATTTAGAAATAATTTTTTATTTTGACAAAGTTGCAGATGAAAAAATCCAATATGAAGCAAGATATCCAAGAAATAATACGGACTATCCGGAAGTCGGCATTTTTGCACAAAGAGGTAAAAATAGACCTAATAAACTAGGTGTAACGGTTGTAGAATTACTAGAGTTAAAGGATAGAACATTAATCGTTAAAGGTTTAGATGCTATTGATGGAACACCAATCATTGATATAAAACCTGTAATGAAAGAGTTTTTACCAAAAGGTGAGATAAAACAGCCACGTTGGGCAACTGATTTAATGAAGAATTATTGGGACTAGTATATGTACATGAAAGACTGGACGATCTTTTAAATTATTATTGTTAAGGAGTAATCATTATGTTTTTAAATCTATATATTGAAACTGAGAGACTAGTAATTCGTCCATATGCTCTAACTGATTTGGATGCATTATATGCAGTCGTTTCTGAGCCTAATTTTTATCAATTTATCCCAGAGGATGTGCCTAGCCGTGAAGATGTTCAGCGAACAATAGAGTGGTCCATTCAATGTAACAAAAAAAACACGCCTACTAAAATACATAAGCTTAATCTAGCCATTGTAGATAGGGAAAGCCAAACGTTAATTGGCTATTGTGGCCTTGGTCCAGATGATGTAAAAGAAACTGAGATCGAAATATATTATGGTATTTCGGAAGCTTATAGAGGGCAAGGGATTGCGTCTGAAGCGGCACAAGCTTTACTGAAATATGCGTTTAATAAGATTGGTTTATTTAAAGTTATTGCTGTTATTCATCCTGAAAATGTGGCATCTTTACGAATTGTAGATAAACTGGGAATGAATTATGACTATACGTATAACAATTTTAATTCAGAAATGAAGGATTTTGAAGGATTACTTCATTATTCAATAGAGGCTAAAGCATATCAATGAAGTAAATACGTAAAGCGTATTCTATGGATAAGTAGAGGTCATTAGAATTGAAAACAAAATGGTCAAGGAAATCCTTGTGAATGTTGTTAAGCTTAAATGAGGGCGATTTCCGTAAGTGAAGTGGTTGATTCAGGTGCATAGTGAATCACCTGATATGCTAAATGCGATTTCTAATTGAAGTGGTACCCAAAGAAAAAAAGAATCTGCGTACATTAAAGTATGCAGATTCCTTTTTTTATACAGTCACATTATTGATTACTGTGCAATAGATTGCGCTTTATCGATAATTTCTTGTGGGATGTCAATTGTTTTTAGGTGATTGAAATCAGTGTACGTCACAACTGATTTTGTTTTCATTGATAGTTCTTGATCTTCAACTTTCATTTTCAAATCGAAATTCATATCCATTTTATTTGTATCGAAAGTCTTTTTATCGATTTGTAGAATGTAGTGTATTTTATCGATTGTTAAGTTATCAAGTGGATTTTCTTCAAGACCCATATCTTTCATTGATTTGTTAATTTCAGAATCGATAAGTTCTTTAAATTTATCGCCCTTAGCGTCTAAAGTTAAGATATATGAATCATCTGTTTGTTCGAATTTGAAATCTTTGATAAAGTTTTTAAGCTGTTCTAATTGTGCCTTAGCATCTGCAGATGATGCAGTTTGTTCCATCATTGTATCAAATTGCGCGTCTGGCAATTTGTACCAAGCGTTAGTATCTGCATTCTTCATGAAAAAGCCTTGGTCTTTCTTCATGTACATATCAATCGGCATTTCCGTATTTTTTTGACCTTCACTAGCCATATCTGGCATTGTCATTGAACCTGATAAGTGCATAGCAATTGGATCGGTAACTACATCCATATCCATTTTTGAATCGATGGTAAACTCCATAGATTGTTCACCTGATCCAACTTTGGATTCTTGAGTCATCTCCATTTTTGCACTCGTGCTTTTAATGTCAGCTTGGCGCTCTACTGCTTTTTCATACACCTGCTCTAAAGTGAGTTTACTTGTATTAGTTGTGTCTTTCTTTGGGGTAGCGCTACTGTTACAAGCTGCTAGCGTCAGTGCTAGTGCCCCAACACTTAAAACTTTAAAAAATTTGTTCATTACTTTCATCTCCTATTCTTGGTAAAAACATCAACTACTAGTATACATTAGTATAAAAGCAAAAGTTTCATTATTTAAAAAACAGTACCAATTCGATTTTAAAATAATAGTAAATGCCCAACGTATGTCAAAATTTATAAGCCTTCTTGCTCATGATGAGTCGCAAGAAAATTGGGCATGAATATTAATCGATGATCAATAAATCTGTTGTTAGTTATTGTAAAATATCGCAATGGTGTTAAGACAATAAACTATCACACTAGTAGATTAGTTGTTGGCTAGAGGATTCTAATGATTTTACGTTGCAGCAAGGGAGTATGACAGTTAGTAGCTTTTGTAGACGGACATTGCTGAGCCTGAAAAGCCGTTCTGTTGATTGCTTATACAACTTTTAAAAAATCAGTGATTGCTATGTTTGCACATAAGAAGAGTAGGGGGAGTGTTGTTCGATTTTGAGTGGAGTCTATTTTCGATATTGAAATAAAAATATTTACAAAAAGAAAAAGCCGAGAAAATGATGTCATTTTCTCGGCTCTATTTATCAATTATAGCCCCAGATCATTGCGAATAATGTACCTAGGATTGTAACAACACCTACGAATACTGAGTATAAAATCGTTGTATATAACGTTTTCTTGTCTTCAGATTCACCGATGTGCATGAATAATACTAATTGTACAGTTGCTTGTGCAAGAGCAGTCACTAGTAAAACACCAAATGCCATGTTAAATGACATATCAAATTTAACAACAGATAAAGCTACAACTGTTAGTAATAGTGAGAAGCCGAAGCCCATCACATGTTGTTTTGGGAATAATTCCTTCATCAGCTAATCAGTCCTTTCAAGTAGACGAAGCTGAAGATGAAAATCCAAACAACGTCTAGGAAGTGCCAGTACAGTGAGAAGATGAACGCTTTGTTAGCAGTTTGTGGATTTAAGCCACGGCTTGCTACTTGGATTAAAATTGCAACGCCCCAGAAGAAACCGAATGTTACGTGGGCACCGTGCGTACCAAGTAAAGTCATTAATGCAGATAAGAATGCACTTGTTTGAATTGTTGCACCTTCATCAACATATGTGACAAATTCATCGATCTCAATGCCTAAGAAGCCAAGACCTAATAGAAGTGTGATGATGAAAAATGCCATCATTGCTTTTTTATTGCCAATGCGCATTGCATGAACACCAAGACCAATTGTGAAACTACTTGTTAACAATAAGAAAGTTTCCCATAATACTGGTGTTAATTCAAAAATTTCAGCGCCACTTGGGCCACTACCTGTACGTGTATTAAGAGTGAAATACACTGTAAATAGTGTGGCGAATAATACGATTTCGGCGCCAAGGAAAATCCAGAAACCGAAAATTTTCAGGCGATTTTCCTCTGTACTATATTCTAATGGAAGTGAAGAATCGATTTTCATATTATTTATCACCTCTCAAACTTTTCTCAGTTGCCATAACTTCTTCAACTGAAATGTAACGACCATGATCTTTTTCAAATGAACGATGAATCATAAAGCCAAATACACCAATCATACTAATGATGGCTGGAACCCATAGATTAAATACAGCAAAGAATGCTGCAAGGAAGAAGAATCCACTCATCCAGAATGGTGTGCCAGTGTTGTTAGGCATGTGAATTTTTTCAATTTTACCTGCTGTAATATCGCGACCTTCTTTTTTCGCGAACCAGAATTCATCTAAACGTGTAACAGTTGGAACTACTGCAAAGTTATATTCTGGTACTGGAGAATGAGTAGCCCATTCTAGTGTACGACCATCCCAAACATCTGCTTTTTCATTACGCGGCATATGTTTCCAGCTGTAGTAAATGTTATATACGATTAACGCAAAGCCGACAGCAAGACCAATACCACCGATGAACGATAGCATGTTCAATGGACCGTAGCCAGTTGAAGCAGAGTAAGTGTACATACGACGAGCGTAACCATCTAAACCTAAAATGAATAGAGGGAAGAAAGTTACGTTAAAGCATATTGCGATGAACCAGAAAGCAGTTTTTCCTAGTTTTTCATTCAAACGGAAACCGAACATTTTTGGCCACCAGTAGTGGTAACCTGCAAGTACACCGAATACTGTACCTGGAATTAATACATAGTGGAAGTGGGCAACTAAGAACATCGTATTATGATATTGATAGTCAGCACTTGCCATTGCTAGCATTACCCCTGTAACCCCACCAATTGTGAAGATTGGAATAAAGCCAAGTGCATAAAGCATAGGAGTTGTAAATTGAATTTTACCGTGTCTCATTGTGAGCAACCAGTTAAATATTTTAACCCCTGTCGGAACAGCGATTGCCATTGTTGTAATAGAGAATACGCTGTTTACCATTACACCGTGACCCATTGTATAGAAGTGGTGGGCCCATACTACGAATGATAGTAACGAAATAACGACCATACTCATAACCATTGATTTATAGCCGTATAAGTTTTTACGTGCAAATGTCGCAATGATTTCAGAGAAAATACCGAAAGCAGGTAGGATAACGATATAAACCTCAGGATGTCCCCAAACCCAGAATAGGTTGGCCCAAAGCATATCCATACCACCATTTTGCATTGCAAAGAATTGTGTGCCAAATTGACGGTCTAACATCATTAATGCAAGTGCAACAGTTAACACTGGGAATGCAAATACGATAATAATGTTTGTAATTAAAATTGACCAAGTGAACATTGGCATTTTCATTAGTGTCATACCAGGTGCACGCATTTTAATGATTGTTGCGATGAAGTTAACACCAGTCATTAACGTACCAATCCCTGATAATTGTAAAGCTAAAGAATAGTAGTTGTTCCCAACAGATGGACTAAATTCTGTCCCAGATAGTGGGAAGTAAGCTGTCCAACCAGCATCAGGTGAACCACCAATGATAAATGATAGGTTTAGTAAACCGCAACCAGCTGCAAATAACCAGAAGCTGACTGCATTTAGACGTGGGAAGGCAACGTCACGTGCACCAATTTGCAGTGGGATAACAATGTTCATTAAACCAATTACGAATGGCATAGCCATGAATAAAATCATTAATAAACCGTGTGTTGTGAAAATCTCATTATAGTGTTGTGCATCAAGAAGTCCGTTATCAGGAACTGCCGTTTGTGCACGCATTAACAATGCATCGATACCGCCGCGGAATAGCATCAAAAGTGCTGTAGCGATATACATAATACCGATTTTTTTATGGTCAACAGTTGATAGCCAGTTTTTGTAGAAATAGCCCCATTTTTTGAAATACGTAAGGCCAGCTACGATAACCACTGCTCCAACTACGATACTAATAGCTGCCGCTAAAATCATCGGTTCTTGCATAGGATGGAATACTTCTTCCATACTCATTGGATGCGCTCCTTTCGGGTTTAAAAATTAATGTGAATGTGTTGCTTCAGAATTTTCTTGTGAATCAGAATGATCCCCATGGTTCATTTCACTATGATCCATGTCTCCCATTTTCATGTGTTCACTGTGTTCCATTGGAGCTGGACTAAATTCTAAGTGTGTAGATGAATAGCTTGAACGACCAACGTGTTCTGCTTTTAATAGTTCATCAAATTTTTCTTCTGTTAATGGTTTTTCTTTTGTTTTCACATCAGTAGCCCATTTGTCGAAGTCTTCTTGTGTCATAGATTGCGCTTCAAATTCCATTTCAGCAAATCCGCGACCACTAAAGTTAGAGTTACGGCCCATAAATGAACCAACCTCATCTGCAGCAAGGTGAATAGTTGTTAACATGTCACTCATCGCGTATTTTTGACCAGCTAATTGAGGAATCCAGAAACTTGTGATTGGTCCGAATGAGTAAAGTTTGAACTCAATTGGACGGTCAACAGGAATATTTACATAGTTTACAGTTTCAATCCCTTGCTCTGGATAGCTAAAATGCCATTTCCAGTTAGAGGATGATGCGTAAATAACAAGTGGCTCTTTATTGTCATAACCTGCTGGTTGAGCCTCTACTGTACTCGTTGATCTTACAGTAACAATTGCTAAGAATGCCACGATGATAATAGGGATAACTGTCCATGTAATTTCAAGTAAATGACTACCCTCTTCGTGAGGAGGCTCATAATCGGCAGGTGTTTTTGAAGCACGGTATTTTGTTAGCATAAATGCTAAAAGCACGTACACGACTAGTAATATAAAGGCCATTGTAATAATGGATAAAATAATTGTGTCTGATAATGTTTTGGCATTTGGCCCTTTTGGATCAAAGATTGTTAGGGGTTCACAACCAGCAAGAATTGCAAGCGCTCCAAATGCAACAAACATTAAGCTTAACTTTTTCTTCATGTTTGACTCCTTTCTATAAAACGGCTATTCATAAATTTCATGTATTTTTGTATAGATTCGAAATTATAAATAGTGGGTATTGAGGTCACCTCTTTTAGTTGTTGTACCAATCAAATAATCAGAAATACTTACAATGGCATGGTTCAATATGAAACATTGAATCTAGTATTTGATTGGTCTAGTGCAAGCGTTCGCAAAATCATTAATCTGTGTAATCGATTTTCTAGACAATGTGTCATAATCGATCGACACAAATGTCGTTGTTGCACATTGGATTATACGCCCCGTTTTAAAGAAAAAAAATTATTTTTTATTTTTTTAATAGTAAACTAGGGGTGAATATGAACATTTTTTGAACAAAAATCGTTATTTCAATATTAGTATTTTTGCATTTAATTAAATAAACACTGTTGAAACGTTGAAAATACTGAGTTTCTTGTGTTTAACTAAGTAAATAGTTTTTTTGTGAAAATATCATTTCACATTTTAGACGTCATTTTGTAATAAAATCGCCGTTATGTTAAGGTGTTGAATGCTTTTTTGTTGCGTTTTAAAAAAAGACGAGTACACGGAAAGTGAAATTGTGGATATATCAGGATAAACTATCAATGTAAGGGATGAATGGAAAGTGGTGTTTCGGAAACTAATATTAATTATGTTAATATAATTACAAGTTTCCATAAATTGTATTTAGAATGTTTTATCTGAAAAGTAAAAATAGCAAACTAAGGATATCCTTGGTTTGCTAAATTTGGTTATGAAGACGAAAATAAATGTTCTAAGTAGAGAGAAAATGAAATTTACCTTTATTAGGCGCAATTAAATTAATTTTAAGCTCCGAGCTTTAGCCATTTCGCTACTTGTCCATAGATGGTATTTTGAAGTTTTGGAGCTAAGTTATTCATCTTTAAGGCAAAATACAATGTTTTCATTAAATTTAATGTACATGTACGTCCACTAAAAAAGGCTTCGTTATAGCCCTGGGTCACTAAATGCATTTCAAATTTATCAAATGCCTGTTCGACAAATTCTATTAATGCTTCCTCGGAGTAGTCACGAGCTAGTAACGCTTCAATTATATTAACTAAGCGTTCCTCTTCATCGTTGACAAAGACAGTATCTTTCCAAGTAACAAGTTTCAATGCATGCAAGATTAAAGGCGCATGCTGTAAATCAAATTTAGGGTGTTTAATCATCATTGCAGCTAAATCTGCACCATGTGCAATGCTATGAGCCCAGCCTTTATCATGAACATGACCTCTTGTATCTTTTTCTAATAATAAATAGCGACCAATCTTATGAAAGAAAATTTGTAGACGTTCATCGTTTAAAACTAATAGTTCGGCATCTTTTGCGAGAATACTGGCTACAAGTAAAGCTGAAAACGAACGTGTAAAGACACTATCTGTCAATTCTTCACCTATGTTTAAATATAAAAAATCGTCGCCTATTACAGTATCAAATAAATATTGTAGCTGTTCGGTGCTCAGTAAATTGTAGCTAAGTATATCAATAAAAGTACGATAAATTAATTTGTCTCGTAATTCGGCATCTGGTGAACCGATGTGCGTTAACATTTCTTGTAACAACCAATCGCCCTTTAGCAACATAAATTCTTGTCGTGCTGAATGTGTCATAGTGGAAAATGATTGTAATGTATTTTTGATATCCATATGTAATTCCCCCAAAGTTAAGTTAATTTTCTATTAGAGCATTTTTTAATGTATTCCTTGATGATCACTAGTCTTTTAATTACTTTTATAACAATGCGCAGACATAGTAAAAATGCTTTTAGAGCTATGTATTTTTATTATAGCGTTTCAACGATAAATTTGTTGATTTGTGAAGTTTTCTAGTGATATAGGAGTATATTCACAATAGGAATTCCAGAATCAAGGGAAAGTTGATATGATAGACAAGCAATAAAAAGGGGTAGACTGAACGAGTGTACAATAAAAGACAACTTATTTATAAATGTCTAATAGTGTTGGAAAACAAAATGGTCAGGTAAATCTTTGTGAATTTATTATGAGGGTGGTGGTTTCTGTTCCAAACTACTGGAAACTATCGCGTCAATGAAATTAAGGTGTCATAAAAAAATATGACTCTTCGGCAAAACGAGGGGTTGATTTCCGTTCCGACTGGGCGCTTTGTTGTTGCTGTCGTTACGCTTTCGCACAGTGCAAAGCTTCCTGGGGGCGTCCGATGAGCCGCTTGGGCCAACACGACGTTGGTCACGAGGCGTTATCACAGGACGTGATGCTCTTAGCCTTCGTTCACCTGCTCGCTCCAGGGTCTATCTGTGACGCTGATCCCCAAGGAGTCGCTCAGTCTCCACTCCAATCAACCACTTCGCATAGCAAATACCTTTTGGCATGTCACTCAAATTAATAGTAATAAAACGAAATTTCTCAATGTTTTATCTGTGCGAAAGCGGATTTGATGCTCACCCACAGAAAAGTGATGAAAAAGACATAGCTATTAAAGTATGTCTCATCCTAGTTACAATATAGCGGCTGACTTTATACCGAGAGGCCATTCAGTAAAGGTATTTTGATTGGTTTTTAATTCTACAAGAATATTTGCGTTTTTAATGGCATCGATTAGCCATTCACTATAATGAAGATTCGGTTGAGAGTGCTGTAAGATTCGTTGCATATCTTTTTTGTCGATACTTAGAAGTTTATAGTTGCATTCAATGTGTACATTTTGGGGAATAATAAAAAGTGACTCATGTTGGTGTCCAATTGAAATGGAGCCAGGAATGTAACCTTGTAAACTTAGAATATGTGTAATCGCTTCTTGCGTGTATAAATCAATCTTTGTCCGTGTGAGTATTTCAAATTCAATCGGATAATCCTTCTGATGGGGACCGTCCGCTGTTGAAAACGAAACAACTTTAATTGATAGTGCCTCAAACATAGGAGAGATGCTACTACCAAATTCACTAACTGTATCCATTAATTGCATGTATTCCACTCCTTGTGAAGAACTTTTTCTTAAATTACAGACGAAGCCAGTAATAAATAAAAGATATTATTAATTATAATACAATTTATTACAAAATATGAAATACTAAAGCAACGATTTTTGTGAAAATTAAGTAGGGAATAAATCCGTTGGTATATATTGCGATTTCCGGAAGAGTTGAAAATGAAATTGATTAAAACGCGAATCATCTTAATGAGGTTGATTGGAATGAAGGTGGGGATCGTCCTGATGAGACTCTGGTGAGAGCTAGTAGAGGAATGAAGGCTAAAGCATTAAGACCTGTGATAATGTCTTCGTTGACTAATCCCAAGTATCTCATCGAACCTCATTGTAAAGCGCTCAGTCGAATAAGGAAATCAACCACATGATATGATGATTTATATAGGAACTAATAAGAAAAATAGTGGTAAAGAGGTGAGAAAAATGACAAAGCGAAAACGACATGTTATAAAACATGACAATATTGTTGTTTTTCCAGGTGCTGTTCAGACATTAATACGTGAAGGACATATGTATGCGGAAAATTATCAATATGAAGAGGCTGTGGCAAGCTTTGAAAAAGCATTTTTATATGAAGCTGGAGATGAAATTGCATTAAGTACCTATGCGTACGCTTTATATGAATTAAAAGCATACGAGAAAGTTAAAAATGTTTGTGAGCAATTGTTTGCTATGGGAACGTCATTGTATGTGGAAGTAATGGAACTGTATGTTACTGTATGTATGCAGTTAAAGGAATATCATCAAGTAGAGTCGTTAATTACGACATTAATTGAAGAAAATGTACTTCCGGAAGATCAGCTCGAGAAATTTGAACGATTAAGAAGCTTGAATCAAGAGGTTGCTAGTAATCTCCAAAAAAAAGAGGATGCAAAACGATTGTTAGAAGAGCAAGAATATGAATTTTCGAAATTTAGTGCATTAACGCCAGATGAACAATCTATTCGATTGCATCGTTTAATGGATACGAATGTACGACAATTAAAAACAGCATTGAAAGCTATTATAGAATGTCCAACGATCCATCCATTTGTTCAGAGCTTAGCATTAATCTTATTAGTGGAACAAGAAGTGTCAATAGAGATTACTATCTCAAAATTTAACGAAACAAAAATTATTAATCCTAACAATTTAGTCCTACCAAATCAGTTGCCTCAGTATAGGGAAGTAAAAAAAATAATTGAAAATAAATTAGAGCAAGACCCATCAACGTTGGAAATGGTACAATATTTAATGGCGAAGCATGCTATTGTAACTTATCCGTTCGAATGGCGCCCATTCGAAGCTGATGATATTGCTTATAGTTATATTGACTTTGTACAATCTATGCTCGGAAAAGTACAGGAAATGAACTATGAAATCATTGACTTTTTACAAATGTTAGAAAAATTAACAGAACTCCATGAAGTATGAAATAAGTTGAAACTATACGCATCTATGTTATACTAAAATGGTTGTCAAAATCGTAGTTACGAATGAATTGTCTAACAATAAACTTGATCATTTATTTGGAGGTATTTATACATGTCAGCAAAATGGGAAAAACAAGAAGGTAATATCGGTACTCTTACAATTGAAGTACCTGCTGCAGAAGTAGACGCAGCAATGGACCAAGCGTTCAAGAAAGTTGTCAAACAAATTAACGTACCAGGTTTCCGTAAAGGAAAAATGCCTCGTAAAATGTTTGAACAACGCTTTGGTATCGAATCATTATACCAAGATGCATTAGAAATCATCGTTCCTGATTCTTATGCAAAAGCTATCGATGAAGCTGGTATTATGCCAGTTGATTACCCAGAAATTTCTGGTACAGAAAACTTCGAACACGGTAAAGATTTCGCATTTACTGCTCAAGTAACAGTGAAACCAGAGCCAAAACTTGGTGAGTACAAAGGTTTAGAAGTTACGAAACTTCCAGTAGAAGTTACTGATGAAGAAGTAGAAGCACAAATTCAAGACCAATTAGCTCGTAAAGCAGAGCTTGAAATTAAAGAAGATGAAGCTATCGTAGAAGGCGATACAGCTACTATCGACTTTGAAGGTTTCGTAGGTGAAGAAGCATTTGAAGGTGGTAAAGGTGAAGACTATCCACTAGAAATCGGTTCAGGCTCATTCATCCCAGGCTTTGAAGAGCAACTAGTAGGTACGAAAACTGGTGAATCTAAAGACGTAGTTGTTACTTTCCCAGAAGAATACCATGCAGCTGAATTAGCTGGTAAAGAAGCTACTTTCAAAGTAACTGTAAAAGAAGTTAAAACAAAAGTTCTTCCAGAATTAAACGACGAATTCGCTAAAGAATTAGACCCAGAAGTTGAGGGTGTTGAAGCTTTACGCGCTAAAATCAAAGAGCAAACTGCTGAACAAAAACAAGCAGAATCAGATGCAGCACTTCGTGATGAATTAGTAGAAAAAGCTGCTGAGAATGCAGAATTTGAAGTACCTGCTGGTATGATTAACTCTGAAACTGATCGTATGTTACAAGAATTTGGTCAACGTTTACAAACGCAAGGTATGAACTTAGACCTTTACTATCAATTCTCAGGTCAATCAGAAGAAGATTTACGTGGACAAATGAAAGAAGAAGCAGAAAGCCGTGTACGTGTATCTTTAACACTTGAAGCAATTGCTGAAGCTGAAAAAATTGAAGCAACTGAAGCTGATATCGAAGCTGAATTAGAAAAAATGGCTGCTCAATTTAACATGACTAAAGAGCAAATTACAGGTGCTTTAGGCGGCACAACAGTTCTTGAAAACGACATTAAAATTCAAAAAACAGTTGAATTTTTAGTAGAAAACGCTAAAATTACTGAATAGGATTTTTTTGTAACTGGATAGAAAAATGAAAACAAGGTACGGCATTAAACCGTGCCTTGTTTTATCACATATTTTTTGTTTAGGTTAAGCTAGATTCCCCTTTAGGTTTAGTTCAGTTAATTATATTATTAAGATGACGACTACTATCACCCTAAAAAGTAGCCTCCAAAAGGAAGTACTTTTTTGATAAGGGGATAGGCAAAGCCTTTACACTTCTCTAATACATAGTATTGTTTGACTTTTTACACGATGCTAAAATTTGACTTTATTCAGCAGAGATAAGGTTTATGGATATCTCAATTCTTCCAAACGAGGAACAACTAAATACATCCTCTTCTGAATGAAGTTAAGCCTCTGGCGAATGCAATAGATTTTAAAGAAATTCAAGTTGCTTATTTAAGGATGTGTAACTTGTTCTACCGGTTATAACAGTAAAGTCACAAGCCAAATATCAAGTGACGAGGGTCAGGAACTTGACGAAACGAAAGGTCTCTGGTCGCTAGAGGTTTCTGAAGAATCAGTCAGTTACGCACATAGGAATAAAAGATATAATTGGTAAATTTGTCAAGATGAATAATTAGCAGCTTTGCGGTAAATGTCAGTGTTTCTGTACTATGCATGTAGTAAATTTTTTTAAAATCTCGAACCATAAACGCAGTGGTGTAAATGGATGCAGACAATTTATTTGATAATGATTCAATAATCTTGTAAGATTGTTGCTTGAATAGGGGTGAAACATATTGTTCAAATTTAATGATGAAAAAGGCAATTTAAAATGCTCATTCTGTGGAAAGCCACAAGAACAGGTACGTAAACTAGTTGCAGGTCCTGGTGTTTATATTTGTGATGAATGTATCGAGCTTTGTTCAGAAATCGTTGTAGAGGAACTGGGCGTTGAAGAAGAAATTGAGTTTCAAGATATTCCAAAACCGAAAGAAATCTTATCGATTTTAGATGAGTATGTAATAGGACAAGAACGTGCTAAAAAAGCTTTAGCAGTTGCGGTTTATAATCACTACAAACGCATTAATACGAATAGTAAAATTGATGATGTAGAATTAGCAAAATCGAACATTGTGTTAATCGGCCCAACTGGTAGCGGTAAAACTTTATTAGCCCAAACATTGGCGCGTATATTAAACGTTCCTTTTGCTATTGCAGATGCTACTTCTCTAACTGAAGCTGGCTATGTGGGTGAGGACGTTGAAAATATCTTATTAAAATTAATTCAATCAGCGGATTACGATATCGAACGTGCTGAAAAAGGGATCATCTATATTGATGAAATCGATAAAGTTGCACGTAAATCTGAAAATCCATCCATTACACGTGATGTATCTGGTGAAGGTGTACAACAAGCACTTCTTAAAATATTAGAAGGTACAGTAGCGAGTGTCCCACCACAAGGTGGCCGCAAGCATCCTCATCAAGAGTTTTTACAAATCGATACGACAAACATCTTATTTATTGTGGGTGGAGCTTTTGATGGAATAGAATCCATTATTAAACGTCGTCAGGGTGAAAAAGTAATTGGCTTCGGTTCAGATCCTAACAAAATTGAGATGGATGAAGGCTCAATTATGGCAAAGTTGATTCCAGAGGATTTATTGAAATTTGGTTTAATTCCAGAATTCATCGGTCGATTACCAGTACTTGCAAGTCTTGAGCAATTAAACGAGGCTGCGCTTGTACAAATTTTAACGGAGCCCAAAAATGCACTAGCTAAGCAATATCAAAAAATGCTTGAACTAGATGGTGTTGAGCTTGAGTTTGATGAAGGTGCGCTTTCTGAAATTGCAAAAGAAGCAATTGAACGAAAAACAGGTGCACGCGGTCTTCGTTCAATTATTGAGTCAACAATGCTTGAAGTAATGTACGAACTACCTTCACGTGAAGACGTGAAAAAATGTATCATTACAGCAAAAACAATTACGGATAAAGAAAAACCGAAATTGCTTCTTGAAGATGGCACTGAACTCGATGAAGGTAGCGACACAAAAACTTCAGCATAACGAACAGACGGGGCTGTCTATTGTTATGAGATAAAGAGTAATTTAGCTGACTTCGATTGTGCAATATTCGCACATATCGACAGTCAGCTTTTTATTCATTCATACATAAAGCCAACTGTAATTAGATGAAATTTTTGGCTCGATTGATTAACTAGTGTGAATCAGCTTTTTAGACACATACTAGTAGCGCGGGAGTGTATAAGAAAATTTTGACGGAGGTGAATACCCGCATGGTAACAATACAAAAAACAACAAATGTACCATTATTGCCTTTACGTGGACTTTTAGTATACCCGTCGATGGTGTTACATATTGATGTGGGTAGAAATCGTTCTGTAGCGGCGCTAGAACAAGCAATGTTAGAGGACCAATTGATATTATTGGTAACACAAAAAGAAGTGCATGATGAACAGCCTGATGAGCAAGATTTATATCCAATTGGTACAATGGCATATGTCAAACAGATGCTGAAATTACCAAATGGGACATTACGTGTTTTAGTGGAAGGTGTAGCGCGTGCAACATGGTCTAACTATCGGGCGTTAGAAAAATATACGATTGCTGACATCGATGTTAAGGAAGAAACCATCGATAAGGATGTTGAAACAAAGGCTTTAATGCGTACGTTGTTAACGTATTTCGAAAGATACGCGAAAGCCTCCAATAAGATTACATCTGAAACCATTAGTACTGTGGCAGACATTGAAGAACCCGGTCGTTTAGCAGATATCATTGCATCGCATTTACCTTTTAAGATTGCTGATAAACAAGAAGTATTGGAGATGCTCAGTGTAAAGAAGCGTTTAGATCATTTAATTATTCGTTTACATGACGAGCAAGAAGTACTTGATCTTGAGAAGAAAATTAATACAAAAGTTAAGCAATCCATGGAGCGTACGCAAAAGGAATATTATTTACGTGAACAAATGAAAGCTATTCAAACTGAGCTAGGAGACCGTGAAGGGAAAACTGGCGAAGTAGCTGAATTACGAAGACGTATTGACGAAATAGGAATGCCTGAATCAACGAAAGAAGCAGTGCTTAAAGAGTTGGATCGCTATGAGAAGTTACCAACGGCTAGTGCAGAGAGTGGCGTAATCCGAAACTATATTGATTGGATCGTATCACTACCTTGGACAAATGCGACTGAGGATCGCATGAATATCGCACATGCAGAGGACATTTTAGATCGTGATCATGACGGATTAGAAAAAGTAAAAGAACGTATATTAGAATATTTAGCTGTACGTCAGTTGAAAAAATCGTTACGTGGACCAATATTATGTTTGGCAGGCCCTCCAGGTGTCGGTAAAACGTCATTAGCTCGGTCTATTGCAGAAAGCTTGGATCGTAAATTTATCCGTATTTCATTAGGTGGGGTACGTGACGAATCAGAAATTCGTGGTCATCGTCGTACGTATGTTGGGGCAATGCCAGGTCGTATTATCCAAGGGATGAAAAAGGCAGGGACGATTAATCCTGTGTTTCTTCTAGATGAAATTGATAAAATGTCTAATGACTTCAGGGGAGATCCTGCAGCAGCAATGCTTGAAGTTTTAGATCCGGCTCAAAATAACACATTTAGTGATCATTACATCGAAGAACCTTATGATTTATCAAATGTATTATTTATAGCAACTGCCAATGATTTAAGTACAATTCCTGGGCCGTTACTGGATCGTATGGAAGTAATCTCAATTGCTGGTTATACAGAAATTGAAAAAGAGCAAATTACGAAAAATCATTTAATACCTAGACAGTTAAAAGAGCATGGCTTGAAAAAAACGCAAGTTATTATTAAAGATGAAGCAGTAGTAGATATCATCCGTTATTATACTCGTGAAGCAGGTGTTCGTGGACTGGAACGTCAAATCGCAACCCTATGTCGTAAAATCGCTAAGATCATCGTTTCTGGTGAGAAAAAACGAGTAACAGTTAACTCGAAATCATTAGAGGATTTACTCGGCAAGCATCGTTTCCGATATGGACAAGCAGAAGAGGAAAATCAAATCGGTGTAGCTACTGGGCTTGCTTATACAACTGTGGGTGGTGATACATTACAAATTGAGGTATCATTAACACCTGGAAAAGGAAAATTGCAGCTAACTGGGAAGCTAGGCGATGTCATGAAGGAATCAGCTCAAACCGCTTTATCGTATGTCCGTACAAAAACGGAAGAGCTAAAAGTGGATGCAGAATATTTTGAAACACATGATATTCATATTCACGTTCCAGAAGGAGCTGTGCCGAAAGATGGACCTTCCGCAGGTATTACTATGGCAACAGCAATTGTTTCCGCAATTTTACACCGTCCAATACGCCGTGAAGTAGGCATGACAGGTGAAATTACATTACGTGGACGTGTACTGCCAATTGGTGGATTAAAGGAAAAAACACTCAGTGCGCATAGAGCGGGCTTAACGACAATTATTTGTCCGAAAGATAATGAACGAGATATTGAGGATATTCCTGGAAGTGTACGCGAACAACTAACATTTAAACTAGTGTCATCGGCTGATGAAGTATTAGCCTATGCACTGGACGGAGGTTTTTAAGAAATGAAAGTCCATAACGTCGAAATGGTCATAAGTGCTGTAAGACCAGACCAATATCCAGAAGATGGACTGCCAGAATTTGCACTAGCCGGTCGTTCAAATGTGGGGAAATCCTCATTTATTAACCGAATGATCGGTCGTAAAGCTTTAGCACGTATTTCTTCTAAGCCCGGAAAAACACAAACGCTTAATTTTTACAAAATCGAAGAGCAATTGTTTTTTGTGGATGTACCGGGCTATGGTTATGCAAAGGTTTCAAAAACTGAGCGTGAAGCATGGGGAAAAATGATTGAGCGTTACATCACAGGGCGTAATGAATTAAAGGCAGTTGTACAAATTGTTGATTTACGTCATCCCCCTACAGCTGATGATCGCATGATGTATGATTTTTTAAAGCATTACAATATTCCTTGTATTGTCATTGCAACAAAAGCAGATAAAATTCCAAAAGGTAAATGGGATAAGCATAAAAAAGTCGTGAAAGAAACGCTAGACATGGAAAAAAATGATCCTCTAATTGTCTTTTCTTCAGAAAAAGGAATTGGTTTTGAAGAAGCTTGGCGTACAATCGAAAATAAAATGTGATAAAAAAACATCTATTGAGTCTATTATTTAGGACAGTAGATGTTTTTTTATTAAAAATGGAGGGAATCGCTTGATGAATGAAACAACTGACCGATAAATTAAATAGGAGGTGGACTAGATGGATATCGCAGCTTTATCAATGGCAATGAATCAAGCAACTTTAATGCAAAATGTATCTCTAGCTGTAACGAAACAGGCAATGGAGATGCAACAGCAAAATACAGAACAATTAGTTGAAATGTTAGATGCTCCACATCCGACAGCAGGACATACAATTGACGTTCAAGTATGATGAAAGGAAGGTAGCTTGAAATTGGAAGCTACCTCTATCTTTGTGTCTATCGGTAGATTTAAAAAGTAAGTAAAAGCACTAAAATGTAACTTTTTGAATAGGAAAAACTACCAATAGTACGATATACTATTTTTAATAACATTTTTTTAGGAGGCGGGATTTGTTGAAGAAGATTCCATACATACTAATGATTGTGTTACTAGCGGTTCTCGGATTTTCATCAAATCGAACAGCGCATGCTGCCCAAATGGTGACTGGAACCTTTGTCGATGTAACATTTTCAGAATATGCAAATTCAAACGGAGTAATAGAAAAAAAGCTTAGTAAAATTACTTTGCAAAATGAAAGCGGTCGTCAAGTTACATACAATATAAACGATAGTGCCCGCCTGTATATTAATAATACAGTGACAACAATCGAAGGCTTTAAAATGGGAATGAAAGTAGAAGCGGAAATTTCTCTTCGCAGTGTTGTTGAGCTTCGAGGTACTTCTAATTCTACAAATGAAACAGAATCTCCAACAGTTGCACAAAATACTAAAACACTTGCTGGAGTAGTGACAAGTATAGATCCAAATGGACTATTCATTATGCTGAAGCCAGATATCGGAGAGGAAACAACCTACTATATAAATAAAGATACAGCATATCAAAAAAATTCCTCAGCTGTCGATATTAGCGCTTTATATGTGGGGGATCGTGTTAAGCTTAGCCTTAAAAATCGAAACACATCCATTGTCACAAAAATAGACATTAGTGAGACGGGTACGTTAGTTGAAAATCTGTATAAAGGTGAGATACAGACGGTTAATGCCAATGCAAATAAATTAACTGTCAAAAATCAACATGCTTTTATCAATTGGCAATTTGGATCTGATACAGCAACGGCTTTATCAACGATGGATTTTTCATCGAAGGTTCCGATCTATGTTGGAAATACTAAAATTGATAAAGGTCAGTTGAAAAATTACATTGGCAGTGAAGCATATTATGCAACAGTGAAACAATTTGGCAAAGAAGTGATTGAAAAAATTGTTGTCTTGAAAAACAACGAGCGAACTTACTATGAGCCTATGCTTTCTGTCGATACAAAATATCAATTATTAAAACTTAAATCTGCTGGTACAATATACTTCCACGATGGAACGATTTTAATTAGAAATGGTCGTTTAGTTGAACCTACTGGCTTATTGGCTTATGGTACAGCCTTTGTTATTTCGGACGGTGCTGCACGTGATCATTATGCCCAAGTTGTGCAAGTAACGAGTGATAGCTTTATGTCACCAAACTTAGCAGGTCATGAGTTATATTATGGACGTTTATCACAAGCAGATGGCTATTTAATCGAAATTGATGATGCGATGAAGATCGAGTCAAATGTCTTTAAGAAAACAGAGCGTACTGTACTATCTGTTAGTAATTCAACGAAGGCAATAGTAGATGATGGTAACAAAATATATAGTGTCATTCCTGATATTGAGCTTCATTTATATGAAGGAGAATATGGATACTTCTATGTGAAGGATGGTCATGTGCAGGCCCTTCATATTCTTAATAAAGCGAAGCCTGTTGCACCATTAATGTTAACTGGTAAACTACAGTCAGTTAAATCGAAATACCCAGCTGTCATCAATGTGAAGAGCGTTAGTCAATGGCAAAATGGTCGCTGGTATGAAGCTGGTGAAATGGTTGATATGAATATTGACCAAGCTACAATTATTAAAGCTGGTAAAGTTATTCAAGCATCTGATCTAAAACCTTCTGATCGTTTAGTAGTCTTATCAGATCGTTTTGTCAAAGCTCATTTAATATTAGTTGATTAATCAATTTAGAAGTCTGTGAGTCTTCTGCGAGTATATTTACGACGAAGGTATTCAGCTTAAGCGAATTTTGAGCTTGCTTATGATGAAAAATTTGTCGCCCTACGAGTAGAAGACGAGCAGATTTTAACCTTATATTTTTCAAGTGTGTTGATTAGAAAAAAAGTTTATTAATAGGATTTTTTTGCTTATGCAAGTCAATCTTCTGCTGAATGTAGTAGATAAAATGGTTGATCAACACATCTCATTATTTTGTAATGTTGAAGAAATTATTGACAGCTCCAGATGCGGATATGTATGGAATGAAAGAGAGGGACAACAAAAGAATGCGAAAACATTTATCTAAAATAATGTTAGTAGTTCTTGCTGTATTTGTTATTGGAGCTACTATCCCAGAAAATGCATCAGCTGCTTCATTAGAAACAACAGGTGCTGTAAAAAATGAATATACATATGAGGAAGCTGTTTTCATTACAGGAACACCCATTATATTTAAAGGCACTAGTAAAGACATTAAAATCACACAAAAAGAATCTAAAGGAAAGCTAACTGAAACACATAGTTTAAAGCTAACAGCAAGTAACGGTGCTACATTGACACGAAATATGGCCTATGAATCTGATGTTGTAGATTATGCTACGATTGGTCAAAAAACATCGAATGGTGTAGTGAAAAAGTATACGGAGAAAATTGTTGCTGGGAAAATAACTTATACATTGGTAGATTACCAATTTTCACAAGGGACTGTAACGGACAATCGTGCAGCCTCTGATTATTACTCAGGTAATGTGATTTCAAGAAAAACATATGCCTATCAAACTGGGACTGGAAAAAATGCAGTCCAAAATACTGTAACAATTGATACTGATAGTCGTCATGCTGGTTATGAAAACTTCTGGGGAGCAACAGAAACACAAATTACAGAAGCTGTTTATAATTATAGTGACGGTAAGACAAGCCATGTGAAAAATCGGTTATCTACAAGCAAATCACGAGTGCTAAACTATGAAGAAAACCTAGGAAGTTTAGGGAGCTTTGATGGTGGATATGCGGTAGTAAGTGAAAAGGATGTTATTTCTGAATATACGTATGATCTAGCCTCTGGGCAAAAAGGTACTCTTGACTTAGATAAAGAATACATGCCGACAATTGAACGTTTAATCATTCCTAAGTTCCGTGATGTATCAAACCATTACGCGAAAGGAGCTATTGAAAAATTATACTCTTTAGGTATTTACTCTGATGCAAGTAACTTCTTCTCACCAAATACACCTATGAAGCGTATTGATTTTACAACGGCAATTGGTAAAGCGGTTGACTTACGTGTTATGGAAGAACCGAAAACGAAAAAATCGACATCA
Organism: Lysinibacillus sp. NPDC093190; assembly: GCF_050280425.1. Lineage (NCBI taxonomy): Bacteria > Bacillati > Bacillota > Bacilli > Caryophanales > Bacillaceae > Lysinibacillus > Lysinibacillus sp. NPDC093190. The sequence goes on from NZ_JBNNVG010000026.1 coordinate 65,344, forward strand.
GCAACTAGTATTTTTAAAGATGTTAAACGTACGGTAAAAGATTATGCCTATATCGAGTCTGCGTTTAATAAAGGAATTATTAAAGGTGTAACGCCAGAGTATTTCAAACCTGATAATCAAATTACTCGAGCTCAAGCAGCTACGATTTTTGTACGTGCATTAGGGCTAGAAAATAAGGCGCCAGATCCAGGCTATGTGACGAAGTTTAAGGATGATGCGCAAATTCCTGACTATTCAAAAGACGGAATATACATTGCAAATGAATTAGGCTTAATGACTGGTGACCCTGTAACAGGTCGATTTAATGCAAATCAGCCATTAACGCGAGCACAAGCATCAGTAGTGTTAGAACGTTTCTTGAACTATTTGGAAAGTGACTTAAAACAAAACTATCGTGATGACATATTGTTCTTTAACTAAAGAAAGGACTGAAAAATAAATGACGTATGCCAAAAAAGCATTTCTATTCCTGCTTTGTTTAGTACTAGTCTTGATGACAGCAACTCCAGCTGTGACTCATGCCGCTACGACAATTAATGATGTACCAACAAATAACGGTAAATATAAAGCTATCTCGTGGGCAGTCGATAATGATCTACTCGCATTGAATAGTGCTAATAACTTTTTACCTAATGAACAAATAACTGATCGAGAGCTTGTTGTAATGTTTGCAAAGCTTGATCGAAACTATGCATTAACATATAACGACAGTGTCGCTTATAACTTCTATAGTGATTTTTATTTACCGTTTAATGGTACCTACACAACAGCCAATCGTTCGAAAGCTGTTACACGTGGACAATTTGCGCGTATATATGCTGCCTTTAAAGGCTTAGATTTAGATGAGCCTCAGGCGGTTCAATATTTATACACAAATGATATTTCAACAGGAAGCACTGGTAAAAAGACATTTGCGGATTTCAATCCTTCTACAAAGCTAACTCGTGGAGATATTGCTGAATTTTTATATCGCAGTGTACAAAACGGCAACTTTGCTGTACTCGGATTAAAACGTGCTACAGCAGGTCGTGATAACGATAAAATCACATTACCTCCAGGCTTCATGGGCTCAAACAACGCAGAATTTGAAGAGCCAAAGGATAATTCCAATGATTTTACTGGACCAGAGTATGTTAATAATGCTCTACAAAGTATTGATGTTGAAAAACCAGATTTAATTGCAAATGACCAAGATTCAACGCTCATTACTGTGTCTTTAAAAGCTTGTAATGGTGATCCAATACCTGATGATAAATCTTATACATTCCGTGTAACATCATCATATGGTGCAAAAATCGTAGACACATCTGGTGAAGCTGTTCGAAATGTACAATCGGATGGCTCTACTGTTTCTGCGATTGTGATAGCACCAAAATTAACTAAATCTGTACGTGATACAATTACATTTGAGCTTATTAACAACACAGATCCGGGCATGAAATGTCTTGTAGGCGAAAAACTAAATGCACATGTCCGTTACTTACCACAGCCGGAAATGCGCATTGATTATCAAGTGTATGATCCAGCAAACACGGATGATGAAAATGGAAATGTAACACCTCCATATGTACCATATGAAAAATTACCTGAGTTCTTTACAGAAAACATTATTAACGTTCATTGGATTGATCCAGAAGAAAAGTTATTTAGTATTGGACAACAAACGAATGTAACAAATGCTTTAGGAAATGTTGAAAATATATATTTACAATATGGTGGCAGTGATAAAAAATATCCTGCATTAGGCTATGAAAATGCCATTTTACAGTTTGAGAACTATAATATTTCAGTTTGGTTATTCGAAACAATTATTCAAAAACGCTTGAAGGATTCTATTAATGATACGATTGAAATTATGTATATGATTTCAGATGATGGGCGTCCAATTTATCGTATTCAAGGAATTGATGATGCGATTGCCTCACAAGTTGAGAACATTAATCCAGTCGGTTCTATTATTCAACTTATGGGCTATTTGCCAGACGAAAAACAACTGACGCTTGAGCATTATGATAGTGTCATGAAAATTTATGCTATTTTCACAAACTTGAGTAACTATGATCGAACAGTATTATTAAAATACCAAGGTGGTAAATTGCTCGGTCAAGTAGAAGCTTATAAAAAACGAGTGGAAGCCTTAAAGGAAAGTGCGGATGCGGCATCAAGACCGTCTGGTAAAGATCGTTATACTAAGGTAATGGTTACATTAGTAAGACCAGGTGGAGAAATTATTACTGACTATCAAGGAACAGTAAAAATTAAGTTTGATGGTGTTGAGAAAACAGCTTCATTTGTTACAAATACTTCGGATTATTTAAATAACACAGGAAGCCCAGGAACAGCTGTAGCATACTTTGACTCAGTTATTTATGGGAAATCTAAAGCTGAAGCTACATTAGTAAATAAAATAGATCCTCGTTATGCAACAATATTGAAGGATTTAAAAGATAAAACAATTACAAAGGAAATTTTTACAAATCCTTACTTTAGTAAAAATTCTTGTTCTTTAGCAACAGAAGTCGCTTACGTAGTTGACTACTCTGCTTCCATGAAAGCTTCTGACCAAACAAATTATCGCGGTAAGAAAATGATGGAAGTAATCAATCAAATTAAAGCTAAAAATAATATTGTTATTGAAACAAATACAAAAGCTACTGTTCTTGGAGAAGGCAGTACAGACAACGTCTTGAAAAAGGATCTATATAAAGCATCGAAAGAGAAGGGTGCCACAGATATTTTTGCAGGTATAGACCTTGCACTGTCTAAATTCTCCAATGACTCGAAAACCTCAAAATCTATAATTGTCGTATCCGATGGTAAAACAAGTAAATCGAAAATGACAAAAGTGCTGAACGATGCAAAAAATAAAGGGGTTAAGGTTTACACTGTAAGTATGGGTAAAAAATCACAAGTCAATGATGCAATTTTAATGCAACTGGCTACTGAAACTGGTGGTACTTATTACCACGCTAACGATAACTTACAATTACATCAAGTTTTCCAAAAAATTATTGATTCAATTTTATGTAAAACTTCGTCGTCAAGTTGTGTGAATCCTGAAAATTTATTTGAAGAAGCGACAGTAACTTTACGCAAAGGCAATATTACAATGAATGCAAGAATTGATGGTAATTGTTCAAATGTTGCAAAGGTTAATGTACGATTCCCTTCTTTAAGTGGAGATGTGCAATTTGAATTGAATAAGCGTAGTGATAGTGTCTACATGCTAACAAAAACAGTTCAAACAATGCAGGACTTCAAAGTTAATAATGAGATTGAATTTGTAGCATACGATAAAGACGGTAAAATTATAGCTACAAAAACCGTGACAATCACAGATTAATAGATAAAAGTTATTTTAAGCTGAACTAATTCTAACAATTAGTTCAGCTTTTTTGGATTTTAGAAACTATAGCATTCACTAAAACGTAGGGTTGATTTCCGTTCCGACTGGGCGTTTTGTTGCTGACGCTACGCTTTCGCACAGATAAAACATTTGTTGTTGTCGCTACGCTTTCGCACAGATAAAACATTTGTTGCTGACGCTACGCTTTCGCGCAGAGCAAAGCTTCCTGGGGGCGTCCGATGAGCCGCTTCACTCGCGTTGCTCGCTCCAGGGTCTCATCTGTGACGCTGATCCCCGAGGAGTCGCACAGCCTCCACTCCAATCAACTTATCCTCATCCATACATTTTTAAAAAATTTTTTATTCTAACTTTCGGTAATGAATTCTTCAATTAATAATTTTAATAAATTCGGGAAAATTACATAAAAATATTTTGAGGTGAAGACAAATGAACAGAACTGTTTATCCTCTTTTCTTAGTTTCATTTTATACATTTTGTTTAATAATATTACATGCATCTGCAAAGGATAAACTCAGTCCATATGAAGAAACATATCCTGAAATAGGATATAAATCGGTAGAAGAAGCAGCAGATGATTTTGAACAACAAGAAATATGTATTAAAAACTATTGAATTAAAAAATGGAAATATAGCAACCTATATGAAAATTTCAGGTTTTAATGTACTTGTTTTCTATAGAGACAATTTGCAGTATATGATAAGTATTGATAAATGAGTTGCAATTAAAGTGACACCAAAAACTTTAGTAGACATAGCCAATTCTATTGATTATTAAATGGGAACGATAATTTTGATGTTCGACTTACAGAGGTTCGTTGAAATAATAAAGTGAAGCTAGCCTTGTTAAAAATAAATCAACAAATGCTATTTTTTTATAATTAAATAACAATGGGGCTGTTTTAAAATCTATTTAATAGTATATATTTTTTTATGCCCATTTTTATGATTGTAGCGGAGGGCTACTCGACTCCTGCGGGAAAGCGAGTAGCCTGTAGCGGAAATCATTGTCTTCTAATTAATAGAAGTAGATGAAGATGGTTAAACAATATATCCTGATTCTTTATAAAATTTCTGGACAAACAATAAATTTGAAACTGAACGTATAATTTGCTACACTTAGATTATAATAATTCTAATGTGGATGACGAATTTCAGTTCTTCATGACATGTTCACAAATTATTGATGAACTATTGTCGAACTGTGCTATAATGAGATTTGTCAATTAGAACGTGAGAGGTGTTATTCATGCATACCATCGTAGTAGGCTTGAATTATAAAACGGCGCCAGTTGAAATTCGTGAAAAGTTATCTTTCATAGAGAGTGAACTACCACAGGCAATGGAAGCGCTGCAAAAGCAAAAAAGTATATTAGAAAATGTTATTGTTTCGACATGTAACCGTACAGAAATATATGCAGTAGTTGATCAATTGCATACTGGACGCCATTTTGTTAAACAATTTTTAGCAAATTGGTTCGACCTGCCTGTGGAGACATTTTCTTCGTATTTAACAATTCGTGAAGAAGATCAGGCAATCGAACATTTATTCAAAGTGACAGCTGGAATTGATTCGATGGTACTTGGCGAAACACAAATTTTAGGACAAGTACGAAAAAGCTTCTTAAGTGGACAAGAGATTGGAACAACTGGAACGGTATATAATCAGCTATTTAAACAAGCAGTGACATTTGCGAAGCGTGCACATAATGAAACGGCTATCGGTGAAAACGCGGTATCTGTCTCTTATGCAGCAGTTGAATTAGCGAAGAAAATATTTGGATCTTTACAACGTAAACATGTAGCAATTTTAGGTGCAGGGAAAATGGGGGAACTTGCTATTGAGAACCTTTACGGTAGCGGTGTAGGAAAAGTAACCGTAATTAACCGTACGTTCGAAAAAGCAGAAAGTCTGGCAGCTAAATTTGACGGTGAAGCAAAATCTATGAAGGAACTACAATGTTCGCTATTAGAAGCGGATATTTTAATTACGTCTACAGGTGCAACAGATTATGTAATTGACTATGAATTGATGCAATTTGTTGAACGTTTGCGTAAAGGTAAACCATTATTTATGGTAGATATTGCAGTGCCACGTGATATAGATCCACGTGTTGGAGATTTACCAAATGTTTTCTTATATGATATAGATGATTTACAAGGCATCGTCGAAGCAAACTTAGCTGAACGTGAACGTGCTGCAGCTGATATTTCTTCAATGATTGGCAATGAGGTTGTGCAATTTAAAGATTGGGTTGGGACTCTTGGCGTTGTCCCTGTCATCTCGGCTTTACGTAAAAAAGCGAATCATATTCAAGAAGAGACAATGATTAGTATCGAAAATAAAATGCCAGATTTAACGGATCGAGAACGTAAAATTTTAAGTAAGCATACAAAGTCTATTATTAATCAATTGTTAAAAGAACCAATTTTACAAGCTAAGGAAATGGCAAATTCACCAAAAGCAAATGAACAGTTACGTTTATTCCAACAAATTTTCGGTATTGAGGAAGCTGTGGAAGCTGAAGTTACTGCGATGACAGAACAAGAGCTTGAACGCAAAGAGCGCTTACAGTCGTCACAATCTTCTACTGAACCAAAGTATTCTTTCTAAAGATTTCTATATGTTCGCGGTACAACTTTAGAAAAGTTGCCCTTCGAGCTTTTTTCTGCGAACGAGATTTTCTACTGATATTAAATGAGGCGTTTTCGTATCTGTATGGTAAACTAAGGATACGAAAACGTTTTTTTTTCTAGGCTAAAGTACACTACTTTAGCACTTTCAATATAAAGAAGGGATGTCTATTGGCTGATTTGACAATGACAAGGCTCTATGAAGTAATGATCGTCTTGTATGCGATCAGTCTAGTATTTTACTTTACTGATTACTTTTATAAGCAAATACGAGCAAGGCGAATTGCTTTTTGGCTTGTTTCATTCGTATGGGTAATTCAAAGTGCCATTATATTATTAATTTTTGTGGAAACGAAGCGTTTTCCGATTTTATCCTTATCAGAAGGGATTCTCTTTTATTCCTGGCTGCTCGTGACACTATCTATTATTTTGCATTGTATTGCACGAGTTGATCTACCGGTATTTATTATTAATATACTAGGATTTTTATTTGCCAGCATCTTTACTTTTATGCCCAAACGATCAACAGGAGTAGTTAGCGATACTTTAATTTCGGAATTGCTGTTTATTCATATATCATTTGCAATTTTATCGTACGCAGTGTTTTCGTTAACATTTGTTTTTGCGATATTGTATTTAGTATTATATCGTTTGCTTAAAAAGAAAAAATGGTCACATTTATGGACAAGGTTGCCATCACTACAGCAGACGAGTAACTGGATGAATATTTCATTTTTCATTGCTATTCCAGTGCTATTTATAAGTTTAGTGTTAGGGTTTGAATGGGCACTACTAACGCTAGAGAGTTTTTCAATTTTTGATGCGAAGATTATTGGGTCCTTTATTATTTTAATTTTGTATTGCCTTATATTGTATGTGAATCGTAAAGGTAAACTGACAGGGACAACTTATGCGTGGGTACATATATACGCTTACCTTTTAGTAGTTGTTAACTTCTTTTTAGGAAGCAGTTTATCACGATTCCATTTATGGTATTAGAAGAGAGGTTGAAGACTGTTGAGAAAAATTATTGTAGGTTCTAGAAGAAGTAAGCTAGCTTTAACACAAACAAATTGGTTTATCAATGAGTTAAAAGCTGCTGGTGTACCATTTGAATTTGAAGTGAAAGAAATCGTCACGAAAGGCGACCAAATTTTAGATGTGCAGCTATCTAAGGTAGGTGGTAAAGGGCTTTTCGTAAAAGAAATTGAACAAGCACTTTACGACAAAGAAATTGACTTTGCTGTTCATTCTATGAAGGATATGCCTGCCGTACTGCCAGAAGGATTAGTAATTGGCTGTATCCCACCACGTGAAGATGCACGTGATGCATTTATTTCAAAAGGACATGTGAAATTTGCCGATCTTCCAGCAGGAGCTGTAGTTGGAACAAGTTCTCTTCGTCGTAGTGCTCAACTTTTAACAGTCCGTCCAGATATAGAAATTAAATGGATTCGTGGAAATGTAGATACACGCTTAGGTAAACTTGAAACTGATGAATACGATGCCATTATTTTAGCGGCGGCTGGACTAAAACGCCTTGGTTGGAGCGATGATGTAGTTACTGAGTTTTTAACTGTAGAGGATTGTCTACCAGCAGTAGCACAGGGCTCTCTAGGTATTGAATGCCGTGGAGACGATACGGAGCTATTAACGGAATTAGGCAAGTTAACAGATAACATTACTTGGCAAGAAGCACATGCAGAGCGTGCTTTCCTAGCGGCTATGGATGGTGGCTGTCAAGTGCCTATCGCAGGATACGCAAAGTCTAATGGGGAAGAAATTACATTAACTGGCCTTGTTGCTGCACCAGACGCTTCAGTTGTTTATAAGGAAACTGTTGTGGGTACTGATGCAGAAGCAGTTGGAAAAGAGCTTGCTGAGATTTTAACGAAGCAAGGTGCTTTTGAATTAATTCAACGAGTAAAGGCAGAGCAAGATGCAAAATAATTTACCTTTAGAAGGTAAAACTATTATTTTGACAGGTACATCTAAAACGACAACAATAATAGATGACATTCTAGCTTTAGGTGGCCAAGCAGTACTTGTCCCATTGATTGAAACTTGCGAGCTTATCAATAAAAACGATGATGTGCAATTAGAGTTTGCGCGTCAATTTGAATGGCTTATTTTTACGAGTCAAAATGCTGTAGAAGCTTTTGCTAGCAAGATGCGCCGCTTTAATGTAAATGCAGCGCATTTTTCAGGGAAAATTGCTTCTATTGGTACTAAAACTACTACAGCCTTAGAACAGCTAGGATTCCATGTGAGCTTTATGCCTTCTATATTTAGTGCAGATGTATTTGTTCAAGAATTTCCTAGTGTAGCAGGGAGCAATCCTACGTGTCTATTTATTCGTGGAAAAAAAGCGAAAAAGACATTAAAGGAAGGGCTGCCCTTTAAATTGAAGGAATGGACAGTTTATGAAACGATTGAGCGACACGACCAAAAACAATTAATATTTGAATGTATCCGTGCGAATAGCGATGTCACAGTGATTTTTGCTAGCCCTTCCGCTGTTGATGTCTACGCCAAGGATGTAGCTTCGGTAATTGGTTGGGAGGTAGTACGTATAGCAGTAATCGGTCATATTACAGAAGCAGCTATTTTGAATCACGGTGCTATTGTGGATGTTATGCCGAGCGTATATACAATGCAAGCAGTCATCGAGGAAATAACGAAAGTAGGAGAAAGAAAATGACAAAATTACAATTTCAAAGACATCGTCGTTTGCGTGCAAATGCTGCAATACGATCAATGGTAAAAGAAACATACTTACACAAAGAAGACTTAATTTATCCGATCTTCGTTATTGAAGGCGAAAACATTAAAAATGAAGTATCTTCTATGCCGGGAGTTTTTCAATTTTCATTAGATAAACTTGAAGCTGAGATTGATGAAGTTGTTGCTTTAGGTATTCCTGCGGTTATTTTATTTGGCTTACCTGCAGAAAAAGATGCAGTCGGAACTGGTGCATTCCATGATCATGGTATTGTGCAAGAAGCAACACGACTTATTAAAGCTCGCTATCCAGAGCTTTTAATCATTGCAGATACATGCTTATGTGAATTTACAGATCATGGTCATTGTGGCTTAATTGAAGGCGATCAAATTTTAAATGATCCTTCATTAGATGTTTTAGCACGTACAGCAGTATCACAAGCAAAAGCCGGTGCGGATATTATCGCTCCTTCCAATATGATGGATGGTTTTGTGGCAGCGATTCGTGCAGGACTAGATGAAGCAGGCTTTGAAAATGTTCCGATTATGTCATATGCCGTAAAATATGCATCTAGCTACTATGGTCCATTCCGAGAAGCGGCTGATGGTGCGCCTCAATTTGGTGATCGTAAATCATACCAAATGGATCCATCGAATCGTATGGAGGCATTCCGTGAAGCAGAGTCGGATATTGCAGAAGGTGCGGATTTCTTAATCGTTAAGCCAGCTCTAAGTTATTTAGATATTATTCGTGATGTAAAAAATAACTTTACATTACCGATTGTTGCATACAACGTTTCTGGTGAATATGCAATGATTAAAGCAGCGGCTATTAATGGCTGGATTGAAGAGAAAAAAGTAGTGCTTGAAACGTTACTTAGCATGAAACGTGCAGGCTCAGATTTAATCATTACGTATCATGCTAAAGATGTTGCACGTTGGTTGGAGGAGAAATAAATGACGCGTTCTTACGAAAAATCAAAACAAGCTTATGCTGAAGCAATTAACTTAATGCCAGGTGGTGTTAGTAGCCCAGTACGTGCATTCAAATCCGTAAATATGGATCCAATCTTCATGGAATCTGGTCACGGTGCTATTATTAAAGACATTGATGGAAATGAATATATTGATTATGTATTATCATGGGGACCTCTTATTTTAGGTCATTCACATCCTGAAGTTGTACAAGCAATTGCAGAAACAGCAGCGAAAGGCTCTTCGTTTGGAGCACCAAGCTATACAGAAAATCGATTAGCTAAATTAGTATTAGATCGACTTCCTGGTATGGAAATGATTCGCTTCGTGTCTTCTGGGACAGAGGCTACGATGTCTGCTTTACGCGTAGCTCGTGGTGTTACAGGACGCGATAAAATTTTGAAATTTGAGGGTTCTTATCATGGTCATGGAGATTCCTTACTTATTAAAGCAGGCTCAGGGGTAGCTACATTAGGCTTACCTGACAGTCCTGGTGTCCCAGCGGATATTGCACGTAATACGTTAACAGTAGCGTACAATGACTTAGAAGGGGCAAAACTAATTTTCGAAAAGTTTGGTTCAGAGCTTGCGGCAGTAATTGTTGAGCCAGTTGCAGGAAATATGGGCGTTGTACCTCCACAACCAGACTTCCTACAAGGCTTAAGTGAATTAACAAAGGAACATGGATCATTGTTGATTTTTGATGAAGTTATGACAGGCTTCCGTGTTGACTATGGCTGTGCACAAGGTTATTTTGATGTAACACCAGATATGACAACATTAGGAAAAGTAATTGGCGGTGGACTTCCTGTTGGTGCATTTGCAGGGAAAAAGGAAATTATGGAGCAGGTAGCACCAGCTGGTCCAATCTATCAAGCTGGAACATTGTCAGGAAATCCATTAGCAATGACAGCAGGCTATGAAACATTATCTCGCCTTGATAATAGCTCTTATGAATACTTCAAAAAGCTAGGAGATCAATTAGAGGCTGGTTTCCGTGAAGCAGCAACGAAATACAATATTCCACATACTGTGAATCGTGCTGGTTCAATGATAGGTTTCTTCTTTACGAATGAAGATGTTATTGATTTCGCTTCAGCAAAAACGTCTGATTTACAATTATTCGCTGAATACTTCCGTCTAATGGCAGAGGAAGGTATTTTCTTACCGCCATCTCAATTTGAAGGTTTATTTATTTCTACTGCACATACGGAGGAGCATATCGCAAAAACGGTTGATGCCTTCCATAAAGTATTTGCACAATTAGCAAGATAACAGGTTAATACAAAATAGCATGTTTTTCTGGCATGCTATTTTTTTTTTGTTAAAGTAATGCAATAATATGCCTTTATCTGCAATGGCTAATATTTTTTCCGGTTTAATTACAATGAATGTATGATCGTTATCGCTTGAAAAAAATTATTAAAATTATAACTTTCAGCATAGCCAAATTGTGGGCGAAATCGTATATAATATAGCTATTCGTAAAAGAAAGTAGTGAATTGATATGGCAACTGGCACACATATGGTCGAAGTACCCGTAGGAATTGAAAATGTATGGGATTTCGTCAGTGATATGGAAAAATGGGCAAAGCTTGTCCCAGGTTATAATGCACATGAAATGATTGATGAAAAACATTCAAATTGGACGTTTAAAGGCAATGTTGGTGTACTGAAAAAAACAGTACAAGTAGAGATTACTATTTTAGAATGGGCAGCGCCTACAAAAGTAACATTCGAATTAAAAGGACTTTCTGACAACTTTTCAGGAAACGGTTATTTCCTAGCAGAAAGTATTGATGCAGAAAATACAAAGATGACAGGCTTCTTAGAAGTAACAGCGGGAGGATTAGCTGGTCCTGTTTTAAATCCAATCTTTAAGCCGATCGTACCAAAAGCAACACGAATGTTAACAGATCGTGTGGCAAATAAAATTAAATTGGTGAATGTATAATTCTGCTGTTGTAACAACAGTAAAAAGGTATGCTAGAAGGTTTCTAGTATGCCTTTTTTTAGGCTCATCATCATAATGTGTGGTTGATTTCCGTCGCCAAGGCGAAATTGATTAATCAACCTTTAGCATACTATCCTTCGGAGCTTCATATGATGCAAGGGGAGGGATTATTATCGAACACAAAACTTGGAATATGAGTGAAACTTTTTGTTTTCCTGGTTATGGCTGCCCAACGGAAATAGCAGCTGTACAAATTAAGCCGCGATGGCAGACAATGCAGTTAGAAGATTCTCTACGATTAATGGGTATTTATCATATCACAGCACATGTTCGCTTTGATTTTCAAGACATGCAAGCTTTCCTGGATGATGAGGAATTAGTACAAATCGATGCGCTAGATATTCAAGGGGATACTGGTTATTTTGAGTATGCAGTTCCTTTAAATGTGGATTTACCAAAGGATGCAGCTATTGAAGATTTAATGGTAAAGGATATTCGGCCTATATTGACTAATCAGATGTGTCAGCTCGAATGGACGGTTACAAGTGTGTTTAATGAGCTTGAGCCAGCATTTGAAAAAGCTCATGTTTTAGAAAAACAGCCTGTCACTGTCAATGCCTCAGCTCAAATAGAGAAGATTGCTCATATAGGAGAAACGACACAGGTAAAACAACCTACAGCTGTAGTAGCTTCAATTCAAGAAGAAAAACCTGCACCTGTAGTGGCCTCAGCACAAAAACCAGCAGTAGTAGCTTCAACACAAGAAGAAAAATCAACAACATCCATAAAAGAGGAAAAATCAAAGGTCGTAACATTTGCAGCACCAAAGGAAAAGTCTGAAGCTGTAGTGGCTTCAGACAAAAAAGAAAAACCTGCACCAGTTGAGCAAAAAACAGTGTTGAGGGAATCCTCAAGTCATATTGTAGTCCGTGAATCCAGCTCCTGGCATGAAGTTCCATCGATGATTTGGGATTTAACGGAGGACTATACACCGCTAAAGGTTCGTGTTTCAAATGACATCACTCAAAAGTAAATAGCATAGAAGTAGCAGAAGCAATAAGATGATAAAATCTCCAGATGTTGGAATGATGATGACACGTATAAACTGAAAAACACAAATTGGTACAATTATCGTTTTACAATAAAAACGAAATTGTCGTAACCATGGTGGTAAAAGCCAAGGATTATACTTACGTCGTCGCATTTGAATTTTCACTTCCTTTTTTAGTAGTGCTTCCTAAAAAATGACTAAATCACTTGAAAAAATGCACGATTTTGCGGTACAATGTGAAAAAGTCGAATATAGATGCTATGACAGGGAAGAGTAAATTATTAGTACATTTTAAGAGAGGAAACAGTAGCTGAAAAGTTTCTATTTGTACCTAATTGAATGTAGCCCTCGAGCAGCTTTAGTGAACTAACAGTAGTTAAAGCCGGTTAAACACCGTTACCGAATTGAGAGCCAGTAGTAAAAGGTTTAAGCAAGTAGTACATTTTTTTCTGATGAAATGTGTGACAACTTAACTCGCCTCTGCTGGAATTAAAGGTGGTACCGCGAACTTAAACTCCTTCGTCCTTTTAGACGCTAGGAGTTTTTTTTATTTTCATTAATCTTCTGGTAAATGTGCCTCTACCTGAGACATAAAAACAGAATGATTGGTACGATCTCACACCGGTAAAATTAATAAATCAACAGGAGGAGTCAAAATGACAGAAAACATTTCAATGCCTACAAAATATGATCCGCAGTCCATTGAAGCGGGTCGTTATGAATGGTGGTTACAAGGGAAATTTTTTGAGGCACAGCCTACAAGTGAAAAGGAGCCCTATTCTATCGTTATTCCACCACCGAATGTAACAGGTAGACTACATCTTGGCCATGCTTGGGATACAACATTACAAGATATTTTAATTCGTATGAAGCGCATGCAAGGTTATGATGCACTTTGGTTACCAGGAATGGACCATGCAGGTATTGCGACACAAGCAAAAGTAGAAGCCAAACTACGAGAAGATAATATTACACGTTATGATTTAGGACGTGAAAAATTCCTCGAAAAAACATGGGAATGGAAAGAAGAGTATGCTGGGCATATTCGCGATCAATGGGCGAAGCTTGGTCTTGGATTAGATTATTCTCGTGAGCGTTTCACACTTGATCAAGGTCTTTCCGATGCAGTTAAAACTGTTTTCGTTCAATTATATGAAAAAGGCTTAATTTATCGTGGCGAACGCATTATTAACTGGGACCCTGCTGCAAAAACAGCATTATCAGATATTGAAGTTATTTATCAAGATGTTCAAGGTGCATTCTATCATATGAAATACCCATTAGCTGATGGCTCAGGATATGTGGAAGTTGCGACTACACGTCCTGAAACAATGCTAGGTGACTCTGGGGTAGCCGTTCACCCGAAAGATGAGCGCTATCAACACTTAATCGGTAAAACAGTTATTTTACCAATCGTAGGTCGTGAAATTCCTATCGTAGCAGATGACTACGTAGATATGGAATTTGGTACTGGGGTTGTGAAAATGACACCAGCACATGATCCTAATGACTTTGAGGTTGGTAACCGCCACAACCTAGAACGCATTCTTGTCATGAATGAAGATGGTACAATGAACGAGCTTGCTGGCAAGTATAACGGTATGGACCGCTTTGAATGCCGTAAGCAAATCGTAGCTGATTTACAAGAATCGGGCGTGCTTATCCGTATTGAAGAGCATACACATTCAGTAGGTCACTCTGAACGTTCTGGTGCTGTTGTAGAGCCATATCTTTCAGCACAATGGTTTGTAAAAATGCAACCACTCGCTGATGCTTCACTTGCTCTTCAAAAAGATGAAGAAGGGCAAGTAAACTTTGTACCATCTCGTTTCGAAAACACATATTCTCGTTGGATGGAAAACATTCGTGACTGGTGTATCTCTCGTCAGTTATGGTGGGGTCACCAAATCCCAGCTTGGTATCACAATGAAACAGGTGAAATTTACGTAGGAAAAGAAGCACCAGCAGATGCAGAAAATTGGACACAAGATGAAGACGTATTAGATACATGGTTCTCGTCAGCACTATGGCCATTTTCTACAATGGGTTGGCCAGATGAGACAAATGAAGAATATAAACGTTACTATCCAACAAGCACACTTGTAACTGGTTATGATATTATTTTCTTCTGGGTTTCTCGCATGATTTTCCAAGGTCTTGAATTTACTGGTCAACGTCCATTCAAAGATGTATTAATTCACGGTTTAGTACGTGATGGTGAAGGACGTAAGATGAGTAAATCACTTGGCAATGGTGTAGACCCTATGGACGTTATCGATAAATACGGTGCCGATTCATTACGTTACTTCTTAGCTACTGGATCTTCACCAGGTCAGGATTTACGCTATACAACTGAAAAAGTAGAAGCAATTTGGAACTTCTCTAACAAAATTTGGAATGCCTCTCGTTTTGCTTTAATGAACATGGAAGGTATGACATTTGATGAAATCGACTTAACTGGTGAAAAATCAGTTGCTGATAAATGGATTCTAACTCGCTTAAATGAAACAATTGAACGTGTAACATCTCTTGCAGAACGCTACGAATTTGGCGAGGTTGGCCGCGAGCTTTATAACTTTATTTGGGATGATTTCTGTTCTTGGTATATTGAAATGGCGAAATTACCGTTATACGGTAATGACGAAGCAGCTAAGAAAACAACTCGTTCTATTTTAGCTTACGTTTTAGATCAAACTATGCGTCTATTACATCCATTCATGCCATTCATTACAGAAGAAATCTGGCAGCACTTACCTCATGAAGGTGAATCAATTACAGTGGCAGCATGGCCAACTGTACGTACGGATCTTCATTTTGCAGAGGAAGCGGACAATATGAAGCTCCTAATGGATATTATACGTTCAGTACGTAATATTCGTGCGGAAGTAAATACACCTATGAGCAAAAAAGTGCCGCTATATATTTCAGCGAAGGATGCTGCAACGGCTACAGTACTTGAAGCCAATAAAGCATATTTAGAAAAATTCTGTAATCCAGAAACGCTAACAATTGGAGAAAGTTTAGAAGCTCCTGGTCAGTCAATGACAGCAGTAGTTACTGGAGCTGAGCTATTCCTACCGCTTGTTGGACTAATTAATTTAGAAGAAGAAATTGCTCGTCTTGAAAAAGAATTAGAGAAATGGGCAAAAGAAGTCAAGCTTGTAACTGGTAAGTTATCGAATGAGAAATTCGTGTCCAAAGCGCCAGAAGCATTAGTGAATGCAGAACGTGAAAAATTAGCCGATTACGAAAGTAAACATTCGGTTGTATTAAAACGTTTAGAAGAACTGAAAAATATGTAAGATTGAGACAGCGGAGGGCGAAAGTCATCCGCTGTTTTTTTGTATCTTTTGAAAACCCCTTGCTATGCGAGGGGTTCTAAAGAGCTTCTAGCTATGGACAAGAAAAAAACCCCAGCCGTACAATGAATTCAGGTCTGGTCAACCGACTTCGTACGAAAGGGGATCCGAATGGATAATAAAAGTTTAGCACACACAACATGGAATTGTAAGTATCACATCGTCTTTGCGCCAAAATATAGAAGGCAGATTATTTATGGACAAA